>JALUWT010000069.1 GCA_027019325.1 Sulfurimonas sp. | reverse complement strand
TAAAATCGCGGACTCAACCACAAAGTGGCCGGATAAACTCCGTCATAGATGGCCGGATGTCAAGCGTCATGGGTGGCCGGATAAAAACGCGATTGGTGGCCCGTTTGGTGCGTTTTTTGCACACAAATAGAATAATACTGGTTAAAAATACATATTTTATGTGATTTAAAGAACAGTGGCTCCGGATGCTAAAATTCTGAAAATACACAATAAAAATTACAAAAGACTATAGACAAGGACTTTACAACTCTATCAACATCTTTCACATTCTTCATATATATTCAATTTTGGGCATAATTTGGGGACACATTATATTTTAATGAATAAACCCGGCTTATTATTATAATTTTAGAAAATAAATTAAGTTAATTTATTATATAATTTAATTAAATTTGTTCATTTAATGAACGCAAAAGGTATTTTTAATGAAGTTCTTTTCTTTAGTTGTTTTATTGGTCAGCAGTTTGATTGCCTCTAACGCTTATGTAGGTATTGATGCTGGTAGTACTAGAATTAGTATAGATCAAGGAAGTACACATTTAAAAACAACTAATTCTGGCTCACAAACTGCAAAAGTAGGATATTATTTAAATGAAAATAATCGTATAGCAATTTTTTATCAGCATATTAATATTAGTGATGGAAATGGAAATAGTTATGGTGCAAATTATGATTATCTATTTCTCATAAATGAAAAAATAAAATTATTTATTGGTGCCAGTGCAGGATATACTAAATTATCAGATGGCGTGGAAGGATTAATTTATGGTGGAGAATCAGGATTAACTTATGAAATCAATGAAAACTTTTCTTTAGAAGCAGGTTATAGAGTTTACAAGACCAATGTAGAATATTCTCATACAAATATTAAAATAGACAATATGCAAAACTGGTTTGCCGGTATTAATTATAAGTTTAATTAACTCTAAAGCCCTCAGATATACAGCTATGGCAAAACAAGTTACTTTATACTTTAAAACCAAGAAGAGTACGAAATATAAGAGCTACATTTAACACTATATTTGAAGATGCTATGAGAGATGAGATAATAGATAAAAATCCAATATCTAGAATTAAATCTCCAAAGCTAGATAAGATAGATGTTAAATTGTTCTCTATAGAAGAGATGATAGGTTTAAGATGGGAGAAATAACTACTCCTAAAACTAAGAATTCTATTAGAACTATAGATATCTTAGATAACTTACTTCCATATCTACAAGAGCAATATAAACTTACTGGTAAAAAGAAGAGCTATGTATTTTTAAACAAGCATGATGAACATTATTATGACATCAAACGCATTAGAGATTCAAAGTGGAAGAATCTACTCAAAGAATGTGAGATAGATTACAGAACTATTTATCAGATGAGACATACTTTTGCAACTGTAATGATAGAAAATAATGAAGATATACTTTGGGTTAGTAATATGCTTGGTCATGCTGATGCTTCTATGACACTTCAAATGTATGCTAAATACAGAAAAAGAGAAGGTATTAAGAGGGCTTCATTTCTCGGTGCTATATGAGTGCTTTTTACACTTGGGCACAAAAGGGCACAATAGCTAAATAAATCAGTTGGAAAGTCCGTGTTTTAGGAGTTGAAAGAGTTGTGGCTCCGGATGCTGGATTCGAACCAGCGACCAAGTGATTAACAGTCACCTACTCTACCGCTGAGCTAATCCGGAATGTAAAATATTCTTAATAAATGGTGTCAGAGGGGGGACTCGAACCCCCGACCCCCGGCTTATGAGACCAGTGCTCTAACCAGCTGAGCTACCCTGACATCTTTTAAGAGGGTGGAATTATACATAAGTTCATCTTAGAGTTTTATAAAATTTAAAAAGTCTTTAAGATATCATTTTTAGGGCTTATAAAGTTTCATAATTATATGAAAGAAAGTTTAGTCAGTATGACTAAGGTCTGTTGACTTTTTTACTTTTTTGTTGTATTATCTCATTTGTAATTTAAAAAATATTTGGAGGATAATTAAATGAATTTCAAACCACTAGGTGAAAGAGTTTTAGTGCAGAGAGTTGAAGAGTCAAACACAACTGCAAGCGGTATTATCATCCCGGATAATGCGAAGGAAAAACCATTACAGGCAAAAGTTGTAGCTGTATCAGGCGAAGTGAAAGATTTGCAAGTAGATGATTTAGTTGTTTTTGGCAAATATGCCGGTAGTGAACTTACACTCGAAGGCAGAGAGTACTTAGTACTGGAAACTTCAGATATTCTTGGCGTAATCGCATAATAATTTAACATATATAAGGAGCATATACTATGGCAAAAGAGATAATTTTTTCAGACAATGCAAGAAACAAATTGGCACGTGGAGTTGAAAAGCTTACAGATGCAGTAAAAGTGACAATGGGGCCACGCGGTCGTAATGTTTTAATTCAGAAATCATACGGTTCACCAATTATCACTAAAGATGGTGTTTCTGTAGCACGTGAGGTAGAGCTCTCGGATAAACTAGAGGACATGGGTGCACAACTTGTCAAAGAAGTTGCATCAAACACTGCTGATGAAGCGGGTGACGGAACAACTACCGCTACAGTTTTAGCAAATGCCATCTTCTCAGAAGGTCTTAGAAACATCACAGCAGGCGCAAACCCTGTTGAAGTAAAACGTGGGATGGACAAAGCATGTGAGACAATTTTAGAAAACCTCAAAGCTTCTTCAAAATCTATTAAAAATAAAAGTGAAATCGCACAGGTTGCTACTATTTCGGCAAATTCTGATGCACAAATCGGAAATATGATTGCAGAAGCGATGGAAAAAGTTGGCCAAGACGGTGTTATCACTGTTGAAGAGGCAAAAGGTATTGTCGATGAGCTTGATGTTGTTGAAGGTATGCAGTTTGACCGTGGATACTTAAGCCCATACTTCATTACAAATACTGAAAAGATGACGGCTGAGATTGAAAATCCATGGATTTTACTTGTTGACAGCAAAATCAACTCATTAAAAGACCTACTTCCTGTTTTAGAGCAAGTCCAAAAAACAAACCGTCCGCTTCTTATCATCGCTGAAGATGTTGAGGGCGAAGCACTTTCAACTTTAGTTGTAAACAAACTACGTGGTGTGCTTAACATTTCTGCGGTGAAAGCTCCAGGATTTGGTGACAGACGTAAAGCGATGCTTCAAGACATCGCAATCCTTACAGATGGTACTGTAATCTCGGAAGAGACAGGTCTAACACTTGAAGGTGCTGAAATTAGCATGCTCGGACAGGCTGCTCGTGTTGTCATCGACAAAGACAACAGTGTCATTGTAAATGGTGCAGGGAGCAAAGAAGCAGTTGAAGCTCGCGTGAAAGAGATTAGAACACAGATGGAAGTGACTACAAGCGAGTATGACAAAGAGAAACTTCAAGAGCGTCTTGCAAAACTCAGCGGCGGTGTGGCTGTCATCAAAGTCGGTGCAGCAACTGAGACTGAGATGAAAGAGAAAAAAGACCGTGTTGATGATGCACTCTCAGCGACAAAAGCTGCTGTTGAAGAGGGAATTGTCATCGGTGGTGGTGCTGCACTTGTTCGTGCTGCTGCAAAAGTAAGCCTTGATGATTTAGAGGGCGATCAAAAAATTGGTGCTGAAATCATCTTACGTGCTGTCAAAGCACCTATGAAACAGATTGCTGCCAATGCCGGTTACGATACGGGTGTTGTTGTCAATGCCATTGAAATTGCAGACAGTGAGACAATCGGTTTCAATGCTGCAACTGGTGAGTATGTAGATATGTTTGAAGCAGGAATTATTGATCCGTTTAAAGTGGAACGTGTTGCACTTACAAATGCGACATCGGTTTCAAGTCTGCTTCTTACAACAGAAGCAGCAATCTATGAGATTCCAAAAGAGGAAACTGCCGCTCCAGACATGGGAGCAGGAATGCCTCCACAAATGGGAATGCCTGGTATGATGTAAGCTGACGTTAAAAAAACGTGAATTTCTTCACGTTTTTAGTCAGCGCACCAAAGTTCATTGTGCAAAGCACTGAACGACGGAGTCCCCGAACGAGAATTTCTTCTCATTTTTAGCTTGCGCACCAAAGTCTGATATGTGAAGCATCAGACGATGAAATCCCCCTTCTCCTTTTACAATCTTTAATTACAATCAAATGCCTCTCACTATTATCTTTTAAAAATATATCTATGCTAAAATACCCCCAAAAGAAAATTCAGGAGCACAATATGAAAAAAATTATTTTTTTACTTGTAACAATGACAGCGGTACTTTTTGCAGGTCAATGTAGATATGAAGTGAAACAACTCAAAGTGGAGTGGAAAGCTTACAAAACACCTCTAAAAATTGGTGTCGGCGGCACATTTAACAAGGTTGCTATAGAAGCGACAGACAAAAGTTCTGAAAAGTCTTATCTAGGGACAAGTACTGTAACAATAAATACGACTTCAGTTGACTCAAAAAACAGTGGACGTGATGCAAAACTTGTGAAATACTTTTTTGCTGTACAAAATGTCAAAAGCATTACAGCAAAAGTTGTCTCAGTTGAAAACAAACTTATCAATGTAGATATCACTATGAACGGTATCACAAAGACCATCCCTATGAAGCTTGATTTTGATGATGATGAAATAGAGGCAGAGGGACATATAGACCTTGCTGATTTTAATATGTTACCATCACTCTCAAGCATCACAAAAGCATGTTATGACCTGCACAAGGGAAAAACATGGCAAGATGTAGAGATAAAGTTCGAACTCAAAACTCGTAAACACTGTGACTAAAAAAACAATCTCTCTTGTACTTGGCAGCGGCGGGGCAAGAGGCATAGTGCACATTGGCATCATCAAATGGCTCCAAGAGCATAATTATGAAATAAAATCCATCTCCGGTTGTTCGATGGGTGCTCTTGTAGGTGGATTTTATGCTGCGGGGAAACTTGATGCTTATGCAGAGTGGCTTGAGACAATAGATGTCCTTGATATGCTGAAACTTCTTGACTTTAAAGGAAGCGGCGGTTTTATTTCAGGTGAGAAACTGATGAACAAGCTGCAAACACTTGTTGGTGATGAAAAGATAGAAAATCTCCCTATAAAATTTACTGCGGTTGCAACAGACATAGATGCACAAAAAGAGGTTTGGATAAATGAAGGCTCATTGCTTGATGCCATTCGTGCTTCTATCTCTCTGCCTCTGTTCTTTACACCTTTTGAGTATAAAGGTAAACGCTTGGTCGATGGCGGTGTTTTAAACCCAGTACCAATCGCCCCGACATTTCATGATAGTACAGACCTTACAATCTCAGTCAATCTAGGTGGAGAGCCTCTCACGCAAGAGCCTATGAAAGAAGAAGTGTCTCAAAGTTCTATGCAAAAAACAATCAAAGAGTATTTCAGTAAAATATCTATTCCGGACTCTTTTACAAAAGAGAGCGGCATGTATACCATTGCAAATAAATCCTTTGAGACGATGCAGAGCAGCATCGCGCGTATGAAACTTGCAGCCTACCCTTCTGACATTGAGATAGACATACCTATGAATCTCTGTGGAACGTTTGAATTTAACAAAGCGCAAGAGTTAATTGCGTATGGATATAAGTATTGTGATAACATTGCAGAGTTAAAGGAGTTACATGGAAAATCCATTTGAAAACGGACATATGAAGAACTACGTACTGCTATATGCAAGTGTAGTAGTCATTATGGTACTTTTTTTCTTCGCGACCACACTTTTTAATGAAGATGACAAAACAATAGAGAAAAAAGTTTTTAATACAGAAATAAATGCCACACAAAAACAGGCAGAGGTAGAGAAAGAAGAAGCTTCTCAAGCAGAGAAGCCAAAATTTAAACTACTTCAAAAAGGGTATTAGCTTACTCTTTGGTGACAATGTAAAGTTGATCATGTCCTAAACGTTTTAAGATATCCATGACAGAGACAAAGTCTTGAAATTTCGACTCTTTGTCACTACGAAGAACCACTGTCTGTTTCTTAGAGATTTTAGAAAGTTTCTCTTCTAACTGCGCTAAATTTACCTTCTCTTTTCCATAAAACATTTCACCTTTTGCATTGACATACACAGTCACTTCTTTTTTAGTATCTTCCTTCTGCGTTGCTTTTGCTTCTGGCAGATCTATAGGTATGACCCCTTGTTTTATGAAAGTGGCAGTTGTTAAAACCATAACAAGCAGCACAAGCATGATGTCAATAAAAGGGATGACATTTATCTGATCAAAACGTTTAAAATTCTTTTTACATTTTGACATTACTTTGCTTCTTCCTCTGCTACATCAAATTTTGTAAGTATGCGCTCTACTTTTCTTAAAACGATTGTATATGCTACGATGGCAGGCATCGCGACAACAAGACCTGTTGCCGTTGCTTTAAGTGCAAGAGCAAGACCAATCATGATTTTTTTTGCATCCACAGCACCAATGTCACCTAAAGAGTAAAAAGTAATCATAATCCCGACGACTGTACCAAGCAGTCCTATATAAGGAGCATTAGAACCGATGGCACTGATGATGCCTATGTTGTCTGTCAAGTCAAGTTCCAGATTGTCCCGATGTTTATAATCTTCTATACGAACACTTTTATAAAACATCATTCTCTCAATAAAGAGCCATAGTGTCACGACGCTCATAAGCCCAAGTGTTCCCATAATTCCATAATCAAGAGCTGTTTCTGCATATGATATCATCGAACTTGTTGTTTCCATTATTGTTCCTGTTTAAATTTTAATTTTACTGTTGTTCCACTATTTGGCATTGAATCAAAAATAAGTTTGATGCCGTTCTCATCGCAAAAGCGTTTTACCATAGACAAACCTATGCCAAAACCTTTCATCTCACTGTTAATCTGATAATAGTTGTCAAATATTGCTAAAAGTTGGACTTCATCCATACCAATGCCGTAATCTTGGATCAAAAGCATGTTATTTTTTATTGCAATATCTATATTTTTTGAATCTCGAGAGTATTTTACCCCATTATCAATAAGGTTGTCAATCACTTTAGAGAGTCCTATTTTATCTATAAAGAGTTCACATTTGGATAATGTCAGATTAAAGTTTATATGTGGATATATTTTTTGCATAAATTGCACTCTATTTTGTATAAGTTCATCTAAAGAAAACTGCTCTTTTATCTCCTGTTTTGTCTGCATCCTGATAAGATAGTCAAGCTCATTATAACGCTGTTGTAGCATCTCACAAGCACTTTCAATGCGTGCTGCCCGTTTGCTATTCTTTTCATCTTGGAGATTTTTTTGCAGCATCTGTGTATTTGTCGTAATGGTACTGATGGGGAGATTCAGTTCATGCAGCGTCTCTTTAGAGAAGGTTTGCAAGTTTTTCACATACTCTTGAAGCGGGTCAACTGCAAGTTTTGAGATAAAAACAGCCGAAAGAACAACCAAAGAGAGAAGCACAACACCCAAAAGAAAAAGATTGCTAATAGCTAAAATCTCCAGGGCATAATAAAAAAGCAGCAAAAATGCCATAACGGTTAAAAAGTAAAAGATAAAAATATTGATACGCAGATTACGAAACAAGTTTATACCCTATGCCTCGAATATTTTTTATGCTAAGTTCTGGAAGAAGCTGTTTGAGACGATTGATGTAGACTCGAAGTGCACCATCACTGCCGCCCTCTGCAGAGCTCCACAACTCATCAATTATAAGCTCTTTTGGCAATGTTTCATTGTAATGTTTCAAAAACAGCAGTAAAAGCCCATACTCTTTTTGAGAAAGAAGAAGTGTCTCTTTTTTATAGCGTATGGTCTTATGCACCTCATCGTAACAAAAGTCGCCAATGCATTTAGATTCATCTTTTTTACTTCGTCGCAGAACGGCTTTCACACGTAAAAGCATCTCATCCATATCAAAAGGCTTAGTGATGTAATCATCTCCACCGCTTAAAAATCCCTCTTCAAGACTCTCTTTATCCTTGCGTGAGGTTAAAAAGATGGTGGGAGTCATGTCCTGGGCCTCACGCAGCTCTTTTAATAGAGAAAGCCCGTTTATCAGAGGAACATTAATGTCTAAAAGATAGAGGTCAAACTTATCATCAAAAGTGGCATCGAGGGCATCTTGCCCATTGGCAAAATGTCTTACTTTATAATCCTCATCTTCAAGCAAATCGACAATCGTCTCGCCAAAGAGAAGATCATCTTCTAAGAGCAGAATTTTAATCGACACTCTCAATAGCCCAACTAATCGTTTCTCCTGCATACATTGGAACAACACCCGAATAGTTTTCAGGTACTACAAAAGGTCGTTTTTCTAAAATCACCTCTTTGAACTCAGGGCAAATTCCATAAATATTTTGTGCATTATCACTTACAAATGCCTGCAGATTATCAAGCTTGTCGAATTGTTCAAATATCTCTGTTAAAAGTTGCAACGATATTGGAGCAGTAAAGACACCCGCAGCACAACCACAAGACTCTTTTTTATGCTGTGGATGTGGCGCAGAGTCTGAACCGAACATCACTTTTGGATGCGCTTCAAGGGCAATACTTAAGAGTGCATCTAAATCCTCAGGACGCTTTGCAATAGGTTTACAAAAGTGGTGAGGCATCATCATTCCACCTATAACATCATCAAGTGTAAGGAGTAGATGATGTACGGTAATGGTCGCATAAAGATTTGGATATTTGTCGAGCATATCTACAGCAGCTTTTGTCGTAATGTGCTCCATCACTATTTTTAGTTCTGGAAAATTTTGTGCCAAAAGTTCATAAATGCTCATAAACTCAGCCTCTCTATCCATCACAAAACCATCTGTCTCACCATGCACACATAAAGGAATATTGAGTGCACTCATAGCCTCTAATGTCGGGCGCATCTCTTCAACGTCAAAAGAGCTTACACCACCCTCAGAATTTGTTGTGATTCCTGCAGGGTAAAGTTTTATAGCAGTAATCTCATCCGCAACACTCTCTAAAAATGCTTTGTCGTAGTTCTTATAAAAGAGAGTCATATAAGGTTCAAAGTAGTCATTTGGTACAGCAGCCATAATGCGTTCACGGTAAGCGTTCACAGCCTCGAGCGTATCAACAGGAGGTACAAGATTTGGCATTACAAGCGCTCCACTGTATGTGTAGGCACTAAGCGGTGCTACATTTTCAAGCATTACACCGTCACGCAGGTGCAGGTGCATGTCAAGCGGCATTAAAAGAGTATGAGTTTTCATCTGAAAAAAATCCTTCATATAAATTAGTGCAATTATATCCTATTTGGGATTAAATACCCCATAAATAGACATCTATAAAGGCAATGAACATCCCTAAAAAAGCAAGTAGTTTATAGAAATGACTCAACTTTATAAAAGGCTTTCCATCTATGAAAATACCTAGCTGAACGGCAGAAACGATGAGAGAGGCAAGAATAAAAAAGAGGTAAGAGACAATGAGAATAACATACCATGTGTGATGCATAAAGCCATAAACAAAGAGTGCAATGACAGCTGCTAAAACTATGACGTTTTGAACAAGCATATTGAGGTTTGATTTTTCTTCTTTTTTGTATACACGGGCTATTTTAAAATAGATAAAAGCAAAAAAAAGCGCAAGATAAAAAAGCATAGATAGAATTCCTTTAGTAAGTTTTACGGAATTCTATCTAATTAAGATTAAGTAATGTTTATTATAAATCATCTTTTGCTTTTTGAATGAGTTTATTGATAGCATCTTCATAATATTTTGCTTCTACTTCTTCTGTAGATTCAAAACGCGTCACAAGAACCGGTGTAGTGTTAGAAGCACGTACAAGCCCCCACCCTTTTTCAAAGTTGATTCTCACCCCATCAACATCTATAATGTCTTTGATAGTCGGAAAATCCGCAGGAGGGTTTTTAAGCAGCTCTTTTACTTTAGCGATAATTTTAAATTTTTCGGCTTCTGTCGTCTCGACCTTTATCTCTTCTGTAGAAAAAACCTGTGGCAGTTTTGCAAGCTCTGCATCGAGATCAATGCCGTCATCAAGAAGTTCTAACATACGAAGTGTCGCATAGATTGCATCATCATAACCAAAATAGCGGTTTTTAAAAAAGACATGCCCACTCACTTCACAAGCCAAGTCTGCGTTAATCTCTTTCATCTTCACTTTGAGGTTTGAGTGACCTGTTTTATACATCACCGCTTTTGCACCGCGGCGTTCAAGTTCATCATACATCACTTGCGAACATTTCACCTCTCCGACCACAATAGGTTTATCCATCTTCATACTGTAAAGAAGTGCCATCATATCGCCTTTGATGTTGTTCTTATGCGTGAGAACTGCTATTCTGTCTGCATCACCATCATAGGCAAAAGCGATGTCACCCTCTTTTTCTAAAAGTGCTTTAACATCTGCCAGATTTTTCTCTACCGATGGGTCAGGGTGATGATTTGGAAATGTACCATCTGGCTCAATGTAAAGTCCTTTAGTATGAAGCTCAAGTTTTTCAAAAATTTCTGGCAGTACAACACCGCCTACACCATTGCCACAGTCATAAACAATTTTTGTAGGCATCCCCTTAAGGTGAGCAAATTCATTGATCATAAAGTCGATGTAACGCTCTTTTGCATCTATCTTTGTCACATCGCGCGCTACTTTTGCAGGCATTTTCATCGCTTCACACTCACGCCCGAGCGCATAAATCTCTTCACCGAAAAAAGGTGCTTTATCTACTGTAATTTTAAAACCATTGTACTCACTTGGATTGTGCGAGCCTGTAATCATTACAGATGCACTCGGTGTTATACTATCCCACTCTTGATAGTTTGTAAAGTAGTTCACAGGTGTAGGTACAAGCCCCATATCAAGTACTTTTTTCCCGCCAGAATTGAGTCCAGCGACAAGATACTCAAAAAGAATCGGCGAGTGCGAACGAGCATCATAGCCTACAGACACATACTCTCCCTCTATCTTTGAAGCAAGCGCATACCCAATCTTCGTCACACTCTCTTCATTTAACTCTTTTTCATATATCCCACGAATGTCGTATTCTCTATAGATGCTCAAATCTCTGTCCTTAGCAATTAGTTTTGAAATTATAATGAAATGTTGATTAAAGAGGGGAAAAATCTATGCTTTTATATCTAAAAAAGAAGCTTGTGAAAAATTGAGTTCTGAAACGCGTTTGACATATTTACCGTCAATACCGTTTGTGTAGAGAAATTTTTGAAAATCTTCTATGTTTTTTAATATCTGTTCGCCAGGCGAGAGTTTTTGAAAGTGAAAGCTGCATAAATATACCTTTTCTTTAATCTTTTATGAGAATAATATCGGACAAAAAGAAAGAATTTGTACAAATAACAACAAAATGTTGGATTATTAGAAATATTGCGATATACTGCCACTAAGTGAAAGATGAGGCGTGAATTCATCTTTAGTGTGTTATTACTGCTCTAGCTGCGTTAAACTCCTAAAGATTCTCCAATTTTTACACAAATTTATATACAAGGCTGCACAATGGCAGAATTAATGGACGGATCAGTTAAATGGTTCAATGACGAAAAAGGTTATGGTTTTATTCAACAAGATAATGGTGGGAGTGATGTATTCGTACATTTCCGTCAAGTAAACAATGCAAATGGTGGTAGAGTTTCTTTAGCAGAAGGTCAAAGAGTAACATTCGAAGTTGGTGAAGGTCAAAAAGGCCCACAAGCTGAGAACGTAACACCTCTTTAATCTTTTTTAAACCCCTATCTTTTAGGGGTTTAACTCTCTATTTTATAGTTCGTATTTGATTACGACCATTTTCTTTTGCTTTATACAATGCATCATCCGCTCTTTTTAACGCTTTTTCTATATTTATCTCATTTTTAAAATTTACTGTAGATACACCCACGCTGATAGTAAAGGTAACCTTTTGTTTTAAAGTAAGTTCAAAATGACTTGTCTCTACCGTTTCTTTTAGCTTTTGTGCCACATATTGCGCTTCTTTTAAAGAAGTTTGTGGAAGCAAAACAACGAACTCTTCTCCGCCATATCTACACGACATATCGCTTTTACGTTGGACTTCTAACATTATATTTGCCAACAGTTTAATAATCTCATCCCCTATCTGGTGCCCATAGATATCATTAATATTTTTAAATTTATCAATATCTATCATCAACAGAGAAAGCGGTGATTTTTCCCGTTTTGCCATCTCTAAAAAAGCTTGCGAAGCATCTATGAAAAATCTTCTATTATAAAGTTTTGTCAAGGGATCCGTCAGGGCCAACAACTTTAATTCTTGTATCACATCCTGTAAT
The DNA here is from genome assembly GCA_027019325.1 of Sulfurimonas sp. Lineage (GTDB taxonomy): Bacteria > Campylobacterota > Campylobacteria > Campylobacterales > Sulfurimonadaceae > Sulfurimonas. The sequence continues at coordinate 537 of JALUWT010000069.1, read as the reverse complement.
TTCAGCTCTTTTTTAACTCGGGAGAGTAACTCTTTTGGCAAAAATGGTTTTCGCACATAGTCACTCCCCCCTACATCATAGGCTTTAGCTATACTCTCTTCATCTGTTTTTGCAGTAATAAAAATTACGGGTATCTCTTTTGTATTTTCATTTGACTTTAAACGTTTACAGACTTCATAACCATCCATCACAGGCATCATAATATCGAGCAGTATCAAATCTACCTCTTCTTCATTGACTATCTCTAATGCATCTTTACCATTTGTTGCATCTATAACATCGTACTCATCTAAAAGTTCTACAAGGACATCCAGATTTGCAATAGTATCATCTACTATTAAAATTGTTTTATTTTTCATCAATACGCTCCACTATCTCTTTATATTGTCGTCTATCTGCCAAAGTTTTCAAATGCGTAAACAATTCTCTTTCTTCATTATCAAGCTGATATTTTCTTATTTCACCCAGTATTTCATGGCATCCTTTTGAACGCCTTGTTAAAGCATATTCCCGAAGTTCTTTTAGAAAATCCTCTTT
>JALUWT010000068.1 GCA_027019325.1 Sulfurimonas sp. | reverse complement strand
AGTTTGTAATTCCAAAACCTTTTGGTACAATTACTTATTATATAAGTGATTTGATTGATGTCAGCGAAATGAACTTAGAAGATGCAAGAATTGTAATTAAAGAAGGGTTACTCAAACATGAAAGCTAAACTACTTATTCCTCTTACCGCTTTTGGTCTTATTGTTGCGATGGCTATCTATTTTTTAACCAATCCTTCGTATGAAAAATCACTCGAAGCAAAGTACCATTTTGAGACAGGCAGCTATGAAAAAGCCTACGAACTTGCCAATGAAGCGTTTAGTATGGATGTTTACAATCGCATGGCTTCAACGATTATGGCACAGTCAAAAACAGCTCTAAAGTACGTAAAATACGTTAATCAAGCAAAAGAGTATATGCGCCGTATTAATGATATTGCAGCGCAGCAGAGTATTTCTGATGCAGATCGGGCAAAAATAAAAATGATGAGTGAGATTATGACTGATTCCTATGTGAAGCTGGCTCCAAGTGTCATTACCGACAGAGCTTTGGTGCAAGAAGCAGCTGCATATCATAAAAATTTTGAGCAACTCCTTGAAAAAGTCAATAAATAAATATATTGATGCGTTTTCAAACTATCTGCAAAAGCAAAGAGGCTACTCCGAACTTACGATAAAGAGCTACCGTGAAGCACTGAGAGAAGCTTTTGAGTATATAGAGATTGCAGATGAAAAAGAGCAACAACTTTTTAATTTGATGCCGTATCGCATCTATATAGCCAAACTCAATGCAAAAACAATCAGTAAAAAACTCTCTGCTATTAGAAGTTTTACAGCATACTTGAATGAGCAAGGTTTGAAAATCTCTTTACGTGCAGATGAGAGTATAAAAGTGGCAAAAACATTGCCAAAACCGATTTCGCATGAACACATTATGGAGGCTTTAGCAGAGGCATCACCGCAAGAAAAACTTGTTGTTTTGATGCTTTACACTTTAGGGCTTCGTATTTCCGAGCTGGCCTCTTTAAAAGTCGAAGATATCAGCGAGGAGTGGATTCGTATTATTGGAAAAGGTAATAAACAAAGAGACATACCGCTTCTGGCTTCGGTAAAAAAATTAATTGATGAATATTTGTCAACTTTTATGATAAAAAAATTTCTTTTTGAGAAAAATGGCGAAAAATTAAGCGAAAATAGTCTAAGATATATGATAACTAAAGTCTTTGGTCGTGTAGCTCTGAAAGTAACACCGCATCAACTTCGTCACTCATATGCCTCATCACTGCTAAACAGTGGAGCGCCAATTGTCGATGTTAGTGAATTGTTAGGTCATGCTTCTATGGCTACAACACAAATATATACAAAATTAGGTAGTGCCTTGAAACAACAAAATTATAACAAAGCACATCCCCTTGCAAAGGGTGAAAAGTAGTGCTTGCTAAATTTTTTGAAGCTTTATATCGTAAAGTTCTTGTCAATATTGTCGTAAAACGTGTATCAACTGTTGTGTATGTAGAATTGTACTCAAAAAAAGGTGCTGTCGATAACGTAAACGCTGAATTTGAGACAAGCAAACTCAATGAAAAAATGCTTGAATTTATAACGAGCTACACAAAAGAGTCCCCCTACTACTATATCTCTATTCTTGATATGTCCTCTTTGCAGGGTGCACTGCCGACCTGTTCCAAAAACCGTCTCTCATACTATTATGACCTGAGTAATTGTGAGTACAAATGTTATGATGGAAAATGGACTTACTACACAGCAAAGACAGAACTTTATGAGATTGAGAAGGTTTATAAAGAGACAGGTGTCGATTTTATCTTCTCTCCTTTTGTTGTTTTAGCGCATTTCTTTAAAGATAAAATAGATGCTAATTTGGCACTTTATGCTTTGGTTCAAGACAGTTTTATCTCCATTGCTGTGTTTGAAAACTCACAGCTGCTTTATGCTGAACATCTCGATATGGAGACAAGCAATGAAGTTGATGACATTCTTCTTGCCAATGATATGGAAGATGAAGAGCTTGACCTGAACATGGACAACGGCATCGACTTGGAAAGTGTGAATGTTGATGAGGAAGATGGCAGCGAGTTGGATGATTTTAGTGATATAGAAGATTTGGATTCGATTGAGGAGATTGATGAGTTTGATGACTCTAAAGATATCGAAGAAGAACTTTTGGAAAGTGAAGATGTCTTAGAAGAGTCAGAAGAGGGAAGTTTCAATGAAGATTATCAAAGATTTTCACTTATTCAGACCTCCATTGCACATTTTTATAAAGATGAACGCTATGAGAGTAA
>JALUWT010000067.1 GCA_027019325.1 Sulfurimonas sp. | reverse complement strand
GCTATCATTACAAGAATAAAAGAGCATCCAAATGCTGCTAAAAAGTTGAAGAAACGTCCTCTGCTTTCTGATTTAAAAGCGGCACGTAAGCTTTATGAAGCTAGACGACCGGAGTATTTAAAACTTGCAGATATTGTTATTGATGTAACAAACAAGAGTGCCAGAGAGTGCTCAAAAGAACTTCTTAAAAAGGTAAAAAAACATGTTTAAAAAAATTATTATGGCCTTAGTGCTTACAGCTTCACTTTTTGGAGCAGAGGTGCATTGGGCAAAAGATTATCAATCCGGAATAGCACAGGCGCAAAAGGAACATAAACCTGTAATGTTTATTATTTCAAGCCACTCTTGTAAATACTGTCTTTTATTAGATAGAACAACACTGAAAGATCCAAAGGTTGTTAAATCACTTAACAAAAATTTTATTGCTATCCGTTCATGGACAGATCAAAGAGACTATATTCCTGCAGAGTTGGCTCAAAATACACCAGGGTTACCTGGAATCTGGTTCTTGTTACCAAATGGAGACCCAATGTATCAGCCTCTTCTTGGCTATGCCAAAACAGAGTATTTTTTAAGTGCGCTTGCAACTGTCAAAACAGAGTTCGACAAAACAAAAAAGGGTAAATAGACAATGATATTTATAAAATCAAGTGACAATGATTTCAATGAAAACTTTCAAGAGCTCCTCGGTCGTGGAAAGATGGATATCGCGCATGTTTCAAACATAGTTGGTGGTATTATTGAAGAGATAAAGCAAGATAAAAACGAGGCACTCTTCTTGCATATTGCAAAATTTGACAACTGGACACCCAAGAGTGATGACGATTTAAAAATCTCACAAGATTCTATGTCTAAAGCCTATGATAATTTAGATAAAAAACTTAAAGATTCACTCCATTTGGCATATGACAGAATTAAAGTCTATCATGAAAAGCAGAAACCAAAATCATGGTTTGACACAGAAGCCAATGGAACGATACTCGGTCAAAAAGTAACTCCGGTAGATTCTGCTGGACTTTATATTCCCGGCGGAAAGGCTGCCTATCCATCATCACTCTTGATGAATGTCATTCCTGCGCAAGTTGCAGGTGTTGAGAACATCGTTATCTGTACACCGACACCAGATAATGAACCAAATGGACTGCTTCTTGCAGCATGTCACCTTTGCGGTGTCAATCAGGTCTATAAAGTAGGCGGTGCTTCTGCAATCGCTGCTATGGCATACGGGACCCAAAACATTCCTAAAGTAGATGTTATTACAGGACCGGGAAACATCTTTGTCGCAACTGCGAAGAAGATGGTTTTTGGTGACGTGAATATTGATATGATTGCAGGGCCGAGTGAAATTGGAATACTGGCAGATGACAGCGCTAACGCTTCGCATATGGCGATTGATCTACTCTCACAAGCAGAACATGATGAGATGGCGAGTTCTATTATGATCACGCCCTCACAAAAACTTGCTGATGCTGTAAAAGTAGAGATAGAAAATTGGCTTGTCAAACTACCTCGTCAGGAGATAGCTAGAAAGTCCATTGAAGAGCGTGGTGCTATTATTGTTACAAACAATATGGATGAAGCCATCAGCCTCATGAATGAAATCGCACCAGAACACTTAGAAGTGGCTACTATGAGTCCGTTTGAACTCCTTCCATACATCAAACATGCCGGTGCGATTTTCCTTGGGCATAATACTCCGGAGGCAATTGGGGATTATGTAGCCGGACCAAACCACACGTTACCGACCGGTGGAACTGCAAAATTCTATTCACCGCTTGGAGTAGAGAATTTTATGAAAAAAAGCTCCATTATCTCTTTTAGTAACAAGGCGATTAATGAAATAGGTGAAGAGTGTGCTCTCATTGCCAATACAGAGGGGTTGACTGCACATGAACAGTCAGTGCGAGTGCGTTTAAAATAAAAAGGGAATCTTCTCCCTTTTTGTATTCTCTTTTTAAAATTCAGGTGAATTATATCTTCTTTCTATATCTTACATAAATATTTAAAATATTAGTTTTTTAAATATACACAGAAAATAAAATTTGTTACAAAATTATCACGTATTTATTACTTCTTTAAGTTTTATTAGTTAACATAGTCGCAGTAAAAAAAGCTCGAAATGCCGTGCATAAGGGCTTCTTTTAATGTTGATAAGTCGTAGTTATAAATCTTAAATAAGCCAAAATTGGCCAAAGGAGAATATATGCAATTAGGTTTCCTAGTTGATTTACATCTTTGTATGGGATGTAAAGGTTGTGAGATCGCATGTAAAGTGGAGAATGAAGTTCCACTTAGTA
>JALUWT010000066.1 GCA_027019325.1 Sulfurimonas sp. | reverse complement strand
TTAGAATATACAGAGATTAAAGAAGAAAATCCATTGATAAAGGAGGTAGTATCTGATGAAATTTCTTGAAGTTTCTCAAGGGAGTTATATCTCCTATTTTGAATCTGAACCTATGGTATCTATTGGAGTTGTTGAAGAGTCTTTTTTTGTGAATTTATCAAATGTGGATTTTGTAACATCGAAGGAGTGTTACAAAAAGTCGGATGAAGATATTTTTCGATATTGTATCGAGTTTGATAAAATGAGTGATGAAGGGATTATTAATAGTTTTGTTCTTTATTTCGAAAATGAGTATTGTATTGAGAGTAAAAATATAATAGAATTAATAAAAGGAGTCAACCATGGCTAAAACTGCTAATTGTGTACCAAATATGCCAAGTACAACAGGTGGAAAATCTGGTATAAGAAGAGGAAATTGTTTACCTACAAGATAGGTTAAATATAAGAGTGTAAAATATTTTACACTCTTATTAAAAGGAAAAAACTAATGAGTATAAATAAAAAAATAGCACTATTTATCGATTGTGAAAATATTAGTCATAAGCATATTGATACTATTATTGAAGAGTTGGCAAACTACGGTGAAGTAAATATCCGCAAGGCGTATGGAGACTGGAAGAATCCGACTCTTAATGGATGGAATGAAAAACTTTTTGACTATTCGCTTGAACCTATCCATCAACCACCGTATACTACTACAAAAAATGCAAGTGATATTAAAATGACTGTGGATATTATGAAAGTTATGTGTCAAAATAATAATATTGATATTATTGCGTTAGCGACGAGTGACAGTGATTTTACCCCTTTGGTTACAGAGATAAAATCACAAGGGATTCAAGTAATCGGATTTGGAGAAGAAAAAACTTGTAATGTTTTGCAAAAAGCGTGTAGCGAGTTTATAGAAGTAGGAGTTAAAGTACAAAATGATGATTTGTCAATGAATATAAAACTGCTTAATATTCTTAAAAATGCAATACGTCATAAAAAAGGTGATGATGATTTTGCTCTTGTGGCTGAAGTTGGAACATACTTAAAAAATCAAAATGCAATTACTTCCAAAAAATACGGTAACTATAAAAGTTGGGGTGAAATTTTTAAAGAGTTAAGTGATGTCTTTGAAACTAAAATGTTAGAAAAAAATGGTAAGCGCAGTATTATGGTTGTTAAAATTAGATAATAATTTTTAAAGAATTCCAAACCATTTTTTTTCTTCAATACCTAAGATATAGTTGAGCTCGTAAATGTTGTTGATGATGTACTCAAAATCTTCTTGATGCTCATAATCAGCGACAACAAGCAGTTTATCTCCTAGTTCTATTTTCATCTGGGAATCAGGAATTAAAAAGAGTTCCTTCTCACGTTTTAAAAGAAGAAAAACAATGGGTAAAAGTTCCTCTCTGTTCTCACGTGAGCGTCTTAGATTCGCAAGGGTAATCTCAGTGCCTTTTTCCAGTTCCAGTGCGAGTGCGAAAGTCTCTTCACAGTTGATTGTAAGCTCAAAATACTCAGGATTGCCATCTATAATATTGTTGAGCATATTAACAATAATTTGACCCCATGCTTCATCGCGTTTGCGTACTTCATGTACAAATGCATCTAAAAGAGGTTGGGAAATAAAGGTGTAGGTGGTGTCGGCTAAAATTTGTTCAAGTATATAGATTTTGTTGATTTTTGCTGCTTGAAACATTGTCAGTTCATCTATGGAGTTCTCTCTTGCCACTGTAAAGATGTTAGGATTGAGATTTTTTGCTTTGTTGAGAATAGTGAGATTGAGTAGGTCATCTTTGGTTGCTGCTATAATGCAGGCAGCATCATTCACGCCAAGTTCTAAAAGTTTTTGTGTATCTTCTTCATCACCAAAAAGTGTAGTACCTTTCTCTTTTTCATATATTTTTGAGTCTATTTTGTATGTTAAGTACTCAATTTCCGCTTTTTGCAAACCAATTTCCAAAGCTTTACCCATTCGTCCGTACCCGCAGAGAATATATTTACCTTTTGGAAAGAGGTCTCTCTTTCTCAGATTGAGACTATGCCCATATGCCCACATCTCCAAAAGCCAAATATGCGGTGCTGTAATACTGTAATAAATTCTTTTTGAGATGGTATTAAAAGGGTCCTGGACATGTTTGAGATTCATAGATTTAAAATGTTCAAGGTGTCTTGGCGAGCTTCCTTTTACGATGATATCTATCTTTTTATTGAGAAGTTTACAGACGGTTGCAATCTGCGTGTTTTTTGTGTCATCTTTAAAGAGAGAGATAATACCAACACAGTTTTTTCGATGGATTCCGGCAAGTTT
>JALUWT010000065.1 GCA_027019325.1 Sulfurimonas sp. | reverse complement strand
AGGCTTTTATGAAGCTGGAACTTACATTAACGATTCGCCCTCATCAAGTTAGCACGAAGGACTATCACCAACTCTATACTATGATATAAAAGGAGTTTGGATGGCAGAAGAAACACAAGAGGTGCAGCAACAGAGCAAACCTCAAACAGACCGTAAACCAAATAATAACAGAAGAAACAATAACCGTAGACCTAACAATAACCAAAATAGACAAAACGGTGACAAAAACAACGCCAATGGCAATAAAAATGCCAAGTCAGGTAACAACAATCGAAATAAAAGTCGTAATCGTCATAAAAGAGGCCCTGCCCCTGTTGATGAAAACCTCAAATCATTTGTTGTCAAAAATCAAGAAGCACATAAGCAAAGACTGAACCCTCACTATAAAATGGATTTAAATTCAAAAGCAAAAGTACGCATTACTCCACTTGGTGGACTAGGTGAAATCGGTGGAAACATCGCGGTATTTGAGACAGAAAAAGAGGCTATTCTTATTGATGTCGGTATGAGCTTTCCTGATGAAGAGATGCATGGTGTTGATATTTTAATTCCTGATTTTTCTTATCTTCATGAAATTAAAGATAAAATTGTCGGTATTATTATTACGCATGCCCATGAAGACCATATTGGTGCAGTACCATACCTTTTTAGAGAGCTGCAGTTTCCTATTTATGGGACACCGCTTCCTCTTGCTATGATAGGTAACAAATTTGACGAACATCACCTACAAGAGTATCGAAAATACTTTAATCCGGTAGTAAAACGTCAATCTTACAAAATTGGAAATGATTTTGAGATTGAGTGGATGCATATGACACACTCGATTCTAGACTCTTCATCTATTGCTATTACAACAGATGCAGGAACTATCATTCATACAGGTGACTTTAAAATTGACTACACGCCGGTTGATGGCTATACAGCAGATTTACATCGTTTGGCATATTATGGAGATAAAGGGGTTTTATGCCTCTTAAGCGATTCTACAAACTCACACAATCCAACTCCTACGCCTTCAGAGCTTTCCGTAGGACCTGCACTTGATCGTGTATTTTCTAAAGCGGAAGGAAGAATCCTTCTTTCAACATTCAGCTCAAACATTCACCGTGTATATCAAGCTATTCAGTATGGTATAAAGTATGGACGTAAAGTTTGTGTTATTGGGCGCTCAATGGAGAGAAACATTGAAGTAGCGATGCAGTATGACTACATCAAATTTCCGAAAAATATTTTTATTGATGCGGATGAAGTCTCACGCATGAATGACAAAGAGGTATTGATTGTAACAACAGGTTCTCAGGGAGAGGCAAATTCGGCTCTTTTTAGAATGAGTATTGGTGAGCACAGACATGTAAAAATCAAACCAAGTGATTTAATCGTGCTTTCATCACGTGCTATTCCAGGAAATGAGGGAAGTATTTCACAAATGCTCAATCATCTTCAAAAAAGTGGTGCAACAGTTGCGATGGACAGAGATATTCACGCTTCTGGACATGCTTCAATGGAAGAACAGAAACTTATGTTACGTTTAGTAAATCCTAAATTCTTTTTGCCGATTCATGGTGAATATAACCATGTAATGAAGCATAAAGAGACAGGTATGATGTGTGGTGTTCCTGAGCGAAATATTCTGCTTATGACAGATGGTGAGCAGATAGAAGTCGCACCAAAATATATGAGAAAAGTAAAAACAGTAAAAACTGGTAAAACATATATTGATAATCAAAACAATTATGAAATCGAAGATGACATTGTTCTTGATCGTCAAAAACTTGCAACAGATGGTGTTGTGATGATTGTGGCTCAAGTCAGTGAGCAGACAGCTAAGATGATAGCTAAGCCACAGGTAACAACTTTTGGTATCGTTGCAGACAAGCGCGACAAAGCCTTTGCAAAAGAGATGGAAGACATTATTGAAAACTTCCTTCTTAACATGAAGCCTGGGCTTATTGGAAATCATAAAACATTAGAGGGAGATTTACGTCAGGTAGTAAGAAAACATATCTATCGTAAGATGAAAAAGTATCCTCTTATCGTTCCACATATTTTTGTCCACTAAAAAGTTCTCACCCTTTGGGTGAGCTCTAGCTCATATACCAAATCATTTTCTCAGCAAACTCTTGATATCCTATCATCATAAAACTACAAAAGGCAACAACTTGTCAGATAAAAACACAGAATTTGAAAATGCAGTAAAAACTATGATGGCTCACGTAGGTGAAGACGCTTCACGTGAGGGGCTTTTAGATACACCAAAACGTGTACGAAAAGCGTATGAATTTATCTATGGCGGCTATAAAGAAGACCCAGAGGAGATTCTTTCTTCAGCACTTTTTACCAGTTCAAATGATGAGATGGTTCTCATAAAAGATATAGAATTTTACTCCACATGTGAGCATCATCTTCTCCCTATTATCGGTCGTGTGCATGTTGCTTATATTCCAGACGGCAAGGTAGTGGGACTTTCAAAAATTCCCCGTGTTGTGAATGTTTTTGCACGTCGCATGCAGATTCAAGAGCAGCTTACTGAACAGATAGCCGATGCCATTATGGACACAATTGTACCAAAAGGTGTGGCAGTTGTTGTTCAAGCACGGCATATGTGTATGGAGATGCGTGGTGTTGAGAAGATAAACTCTACAACAACATCTTCAGCACTTCGCGGACTCTTTAAAAAAGATGAGAAGACACGTGCTGAATTTTTCTCACTGATTAACTCTCCAGCGGGAAGCAGATACTAGACTATGCCGCTAAGTTCACTAAAGGCTAAACTTGGACAGCAGAACTACTCTGTAGCTTTTGGTGAAGTTGTTAAAATCAATGCAACAATCATTACTGCACGCGGCCTCAATGTAAGCATTAGTGATATGGTAAAAATCATCTCCAATGAGAGCATTTTAGAGACTGTCGGTATGGTGACAGAGATAGACGGCGATACCTTCTACATAACACCCTTCTCTTTCGTAGAGGGTTTTCGTTCGGGTGACAGGGTCTTTTTAGACTCTACCGGGCTTAATATTCCTGTAGGAGAATCCCTGCTAGGACGCGTAGTTGATCCCTTTATGCGCCCTATTGATTCTAAAGGCTCAGTAAAATCTTCAAAAATGGCACCCATTATAAAAGCTCCTATAGCTGCTATGAAACGTGGTATGATCGATGAAGTTTTTTCAGTCGGAGTAAAAAGCATTGATGGACTGCTTACTTGTGGAAAAGGGCAAAAACTGGGAATTTTTGCTGGAAGTGGTGTTGGAAAATCGACACTGATGGGGATGATAGTCCGTGGTGCTGATGCGCCCATTAAAGTCGTTGCCCTCATTGGGGAGCGTGGACGTGAAGTTCCGGAATTCATTGAAAAAAATCTCGGCGGAGATCTGACAAATACTGTTATCATCGTTGCAACATCAGATGATTCACCGCTAATGCGTAAGTACGGTGCATTTGCTGCTATGAGTGTGGCAGAATACTTTAAAGACAAGGGTGAAGATGTCCTTTTCATTATGGACTCTGTGACACGTTTTGCAATGGCGCAGCGTGAGATAGGTCTGGCTCTTGGTGAGCCGCCGACCTCTAAGGGGTATCCACCGTCATCCTTGACACTTTTACCGCAGCTTATGGAGCGTGCCGGAAAAGAGGAGGGCAAAGGAAGTATTACCGCCTTTTTTACCGTTCTCATCGAAGGGGATGATATGAGTGACCCTATTGCCGATCAGTCCCGTTCTATTTTGGACGGGCACATTGTTCTTTCGCGTGAGATGACAGACTTTGGTATATACCCTCCTGTGCATATTCTCAACTCTGCTTCAAGGGTGATGAATGACATCATTTCCCAAGAGCATTTTGAGGCGGTTATGAAGTTTCGCCGTCTCTACACACTGCTTAAAGAGAATGAAACGTTAATTCGTATCGGTGCCTACATACAAGGGAGTGATGCCGAGCTCGATGAAGCGATAGAAAAAAAAGAGACTATGATGCGTTTTATTTCGCAGGGCGCGATGTATATTGTAAAGTTTGATGAAACACTAGATGAATTGATAGATATTATGGGTATACAGACTACATAATATCTGCATACATCCAGCTGTTGCGCTCTTTATGTTTTTGCTGCTCAAATGTAATGGCGAGTACTGTATGGGAAAGTTTTTCAAAAGCGTTCATTAGCTGTTTTATTTCACTGTCCATACCAAAAATGTCAATGTAAGAGTATATGAGATTTTCAGCACTTTTGTAGCTGCGGCGCTGTAGCTCTTTTTTTATTTTGGCGTGAAAACTCAGACGCAACAGGTCGCCTATTTTATTTCTTCGGCTGCTGATGTGAATCAACTCTCCAAGCTTCTCTTTAACAGCCTTAATATTACCCTCTAAAGCATAGATTTCACACGCGTTTATGATTTTATTCCAATGCTTTTCTAAAAGTTTGGCAAGCTGCATGGACTCGAGGTCGATGTTTGCATCGAGTGTCTCATAACACTGCGAAAAATTATCTTTTTCATAGTAGTGGAGTAGTTTTTGTGCTTCCTGACTCTGCTCATAGAGTTGCTGCAGCTCTGCTTTGATGATTGGAATATTTTGCAGTTTTTTTATCATTGCAACAGCTTCAGATATTTCAGCATTGTCTATGTGTCTTCTCACTGTCTGCAGATTTTCTTCTGCCTCATCTTGCAAGGCACTATAGGAAGGAATCTCTTTAAATGTCGGATTCTGCTGAACCAGAGCAGCAACTCTGTCATACTCTTTTTGTGAAACAGCGCGTAAAAACTCTAAAAACTGTTTGTTCTGGCGTAAAAGAAGCTGTATCATAGCACGTTTTGAACTGACTGTAGTAAAAGGTTCAAGCAGCTCTTTTGCTCTGTCCGGTCTCTGCAGCAGCAGTTGTTTTTGTGCGAGTGTAAAGCTTTTTTTGTAAGCACTCTCCATCTTTTGATACTCGGGAGTAAATTTAAGAGCCGGAAACTTTTCACACAGAGCATAGGCAAGTGCAAATTTATACTCTTTATAAAAGTTTTGTAGTTTTGAATAGTTTTCTGTGGCAAGTAGAAGATTGTTATAATCGTTTTTTTTATTTTTTAGCACGCTAAAGGGCTCTATCTCCTCTAAAACTTTCCTCTCTTTTGATGTGAGAAATTCTAAAAGCACTTTACTATATAGTTTTTTATATAGTTCTTCCGCTTTTTTTGCTTCAGGCGTGTTGTGCAACATTGGATTCTCTTGTAAAAGTTTAAAAACTGCTAGTAAATTATCTACTTTAAGCTCGGCTGTGAGCTCTTTTTTGTCTCCAAGGCTAACTTTCACTATTGTATTGTCCACAAGGGCAACAAGCAGCTCATTTGGACTGATAAGCAGCATCTTTTTTACATCTTTGTCAAAACTCAGAAAGTTTGATGTTACTATTTTGTCTATAGCAGTGTTGAAGAGCATAACTGTATTGGACTTGGAAGATATTAACAGATAAGGACTCTTTGGAAGCGGAAGAATCTGCTCAATGTCTCGCTGCAGACTATTGATTTGTGTAATGAGAGCATTTTTTCTTGCTTTTGCGATAAAAAGTGTGCCCTCTGTATTTCCAAAGAGGAGCCGTCCGTCATCTAAAAATGCCAAAGCATTGACTCTGCTTTTTGAGACTTCAAAGCTGAACTTCTTTGCGTGAGAGTGAAATTTTAAAAGTGTGACAGCTCCGCCATACCCACTGCATGCAAGGTATTGGCTGTTATGTGCAATCGCGCTGACATAGTTATGTTTGATATTCTTTTTGTAGCCTGTTGTACCCAGAGGAAAAGAGCAGAGTCGAGATATTTGTGATTTTCCTTCAAATCTATACTGTATGATCCTGCCATTTTTTGTCCCGCTGATAAGGTAGGGTGTCTCTTGTAAAAAAGTGAGTATCTCGATATGACCGTCATGTGTAGCTATAGTCTGCATAATATCACGATGGGTGGTGTCTAATATGTAAAGAGTGGACCCGTTTGCGATGGCCATAATATCTTGCGTAGGATGAAAAGCGATGGCCGTTGTCTTCTCTCCCAGAAGATCAAAGTAGATGTTGTGTACTACTTTGCACTCTCGTGGCACAATAATCTTGATGTTTTGAGAACTGCTTGCGACAGCTAGAAAAGTATTGTTGAGTTTTGCTATTGCAAGAATGTCAGCACGAAACTTTAGACATCTATTTTGCTGCATGCGCATATATCTTTTTGACTAAAAGTTGCGGAGAGACTCTGCCGTTAAACTCATTTTTGGTCACAGAATACGAACAGCTGATTTTTCTGTCTGCAGGCATCTCAAAAACAGTTCGAAAAGCGATAAGCTCGACCGTCTTGTTTTGGTGCGGATATTGACGTACTTCAATTCTTGAGTGTGATTTGTCTGCGCCCATGAGTTTGATGCTGACAACTTCTGCTTCATGGAGTAAAAAAGATGGTCGAAGATTTGCCTCTCCGTAGGGCTCAAAACTCTCTAACAACTCTAAAAGTTTAAGGTCGATATCATCGGTTTGTAAAATACCTGTTATGCTCTCTAGCGGTAAAAAATCTTCCTCAGAAATATTTGCGGCACTTCTGTTGACTGCTTCTCGAAAAGCATCTACATCCTCACGCATGAGTCCAAGGCCGGCTGCCATTTTATGCCCGCCAAACTTAGTTAACAAGTGTTCATTTTCTTTGATAAGCTCGTAAATACTGACATTTCCGATGCTGCGGGCACTGCCTTTGGCAACATCTTCTTTGATGCTTAAAACGATGGCAGGTTTTTCAAATCTGTCTACCAAGCGCGAAGCTGCTATACCGACCACACCTTCATGCCAATGCTCTCCTGCAACAACGATGACCCTGTCCTCTTCCTGGACTGAGGCAAGAGCCTCTTTTGTTGTCTGCGCCTCTGTCTCTTTGCGAAGTTCATTAAGCTGCCCTAAAAGTTCAAACTGCTTGTAGGCACTGTGCGTGTCGGCTGCTGTAAAAAAATCAAGTGCTATGGAAGCGTCTTCAAGCCGTCCTGCAGAGTTGATGCGCGGTGCTATTTGAAAGGCAATATCTTCACTTGTTATATTTGTTTTGTTTAAAAAATCCCGAATGATGACAGAAGAGGGACGATGAGAGACAGCCATATATTTGAGTCCCTCTTTCACAAGTGTTCTGTTAATGTTTACAAGCGGCATAATATCTGCAATGATGGCAACTGCCAGGATGTCTAAAAACTGTCGCATATCTATTTGTAGTGAAAGCTCACGTTTGAGCAGCGCTAAGAGCAGCCAGGCAACTTCTGCACCGCATATCTCTTTAAACGGGTATTCACACTCAGAGAGCTTCGGATCTACTATGGCGTAGGCATCAGGCAGATTCTCTGAAGGGGTATGGTGATCGGTAATAATAAGATCAATGCCTCTCTCTTTACAGATATCTGCAGCGGCAACTGCCGCGATGCCATTATCGACTGTAATGACAAGATCTGCTTGCACTCTTTGTAAAACAGTAGGATTAACACCATAACCATCTCTAAAACGGTTTGGAATGAGCGCCTCAAGCGGGTAAGGAATTTGTCTGAAAAAATCAACCATAATGGCTGTAGAGCTTACACCGTCAACATCATAATCTCCTACAAGGGTGATACATTCATTGTTGCGTATTGCGTGAGCAATTCTTTGCGCAGCTTTGTCAGCATTATGAAGTAAAGAGGGGTTAGGAATTTGTGAGAGTTTTTTTTCTACATCAAACCTTGATGAAAGAATTTCAAAAAGGTCTGACTTTGTTATATGTGGCGTATTATTCAGCACTTAACGATGCGTTCACAAACGCTAAAATTGATGGGTTTGGAGTCTGCAGACGCGATGTAAATTCAGGGTGAAACTGTACACCTAAAAACCAAGGATGCCCTTTGACCTCTACAGTCTCAATAAGCCCGTTGGATTCTCCTGTGACTATCATGCCGGCTTTTTCCAAAGCTTCTCTGTATGCAGGATTTGCCTCATAGCGATGGCGGTGACGCTCATAAATGGTTTTTTCTCCATTATATGCCTCACGCAGGAGTGAGCCCTCTTTTGTATCACAAGGGTACTCTCCGAGACGGAGCGTTCCTCCCATCGGAGATTGGTGTGTACGCAGCTGCATACCACCACTCTGGTCTAAGAAGTTGTCTATGAGGTAAATCATAGGGTAAGGTGTATTTTCATCAAACTCAATAGAGTTTGCCCCTTCGTAACCTAAAACATTCCGTGCATACTCGACAAGTGTCAGCTGCATACCAAGACAGATTCCAAGATAAGGAACTTTGTTTACACGTGCATATTCAATGGCTTGAATCTTTCCTTCAATCCCACGTGAGCCAAAGCCGCCGGCAACAAGGATTCCGTCACAGTCACGCAGCAGTTCTTCCGCCCCGCGCTCTTCTATCTCTTCGGAGTCTACCCAACAGATTTCAACTCTGCTGTCAAGATGCGCACCTGCGTGAATGAGTGCTTCTGTGAGTGATTTGTATGACTCTTTGAGTGCAAGATATTTTCCAACAAAACCGATAACAACACGTCCTTTTGGCTGAACGATTTTCTTGACGAGATTATCCCACTCTTCCATGTCCGGTGCAATCTCTCCGAGTTCCAACTCTTTTGCTATAGGTTTGAGGATGTTTTGACGTAAAAAGCTCATAGGAACATCATAAATACTTGCAGCGTCAAGTGCTTCTACAACACTGTCCGGTGTAACATCACAGCTCATTGCAAGTTTTTTCTTAAATGTTTTTGGTAGGGCATTTTCACTTCTTGCAATAATCATCTGTGGCGTGATACCGATACGACGAAGTTCCTGAACAGAGTGCTGTGTCGGTTTCGATTTAAGCTCGCCCGCTGCTTTGATGTAAGGGATGAGCGTTACATGAATAAAAAATGTACCCTCCACTTCATCATCATGTTTCATCTGGCGGATAGCTTCCATAAAAGGTAGTCCTTCGATGTCTCCAACAGTTCCTCCAAGCTCAACAATCAAGATGTCATGCCCCTCGCCTGCTTCTTTAATGCGCTTTACAATTTCACCAACAATGTGTGGGACGACCTGAATCGTTTGTCCAAGGTAACCGCCGGAACGCTCACGCTCGATAACGCTTGAGTAAACCTGTCCTGTTGTAAAGTTCGAGCTCTTGAGAAAAGAGGTATCTAAAAATCTTTCATAGTTTCCAATGTCAAGATCAGTTTCCGCTCCGTCTTTTGTGACAAAAACTTCACCATGCTCAAGCGGTGACATTGTGCCAGGGTCGACATTGATATATGGGTCGATTTTTAACATTCCTACATTTTTACCAGAATGTTTAAGAAGTGTACCAACACTCGCAGCTGTAATCCCTTTTCCAAGAGAGCTTAAAACGCCTCCGGTAACAAAAATGTATTTAGTCATAGAAAAATCTCCATATATTTAATAAATGCGATTATATTCAATGGTCACTTAAAATATAGTATATAATATCGAAAAAGATAAAAATAAGAGAAAAAAATGAACAATGTACTTTTATATGTTGTGGTTGCACTGGGTGTTTCAACACTTTTAAATATTGGTCTAAAACGCGCAAAAATATCACCGATTATAGGATATATTTTTACAGGAATAATTATTGCATATCTCTTTAACCTGCATAAATATGCACACTCCCAAGGCCTCGAGCATATTAGTGAATTTGGAATTGTATTTTTAATGTTCACTATTGGTTTAGAAATATCGCTCAGCAAAATGAAAACGATGAAAATGCTCATTTTTGGTAACGGTAGTGCACAGGTCTCTTTTACGGCTCTCGCTGTTTTTGGTATTGCTCATTATGTTTTTTCTATTGATTATCGTTCCTCTTTAATGATAGCACTTGCATTTTCTCTCTCATCAACAGCAGTGGTATTAACATACCTGAAACAATCAAAAGAGATATATACATCCTATGGACAGAGGGCCACAGGCATATTGATATTTCAAGATATCGCTGTCATCCCTATTATGATTCTTATTGGTTTTTTATCAAGTGAAGGGCATGAGAGCATCGATACCATTCTTTTTCACACTTTTGAGAGTGCCTTTGTAGTCTTACTGGTAATGTTTACAATAGGAAGAAAAATCATAGAGTGGTTACTGCATTTCTCAGCTACAAGTGAACTGGATGAACTTTTTATGGCATCAGTACTTTTTATTGTAACAGCAACATCATTGCTAGCATATTTTATGGGCTTTACATACTCTCTTGGTGCATTTATTGCCGGCATGATTATTGCTGAAACCAAATACCATTATAAAGTCGAATCTGACATAGCACCGTTTAAAGATATCTTGCTTGGAACTTTCTTTGTTGTGGTCGGAATGAAGGTCGATGCCTTGGTATTTGTCAATAATTTTGCTTTGATTTTAGCTCTGTTTGCTATGGTCTTTGTTCTTAAAACGCTTATTACCTTTGTTGTCATCGCAATAAGTTACAAGCCTTTGACAGGTCTGAAAACAGGTTTTGCAATTGCTCAGG
This sequence comes from Sulfurimonas sp., assembly GCA_027019325.1. Lineage (GTDB taxonomy): Bacteria > Campylobacterota > Campylobacteria > Campylobacterales > Sulfurimonadaceae > Sulfurimonas. Next base: position 2,572 of record JALUWT010000065.1, on the reverse strand, counting down.
TAGGGGAATTTTCATTTGTGATTTTTGCACTAGCAAGTGCCGGGCATCTTTTAGACCAAGAGCTTGCTTCCTTATTGGTTCTTGTGGTAATCTTTTCAATGATAGTAACTCCATTTTTCATACCACATGTAAAAAAAGTAGCAGAGTATATTATCCGTTCAAAATCATCAATTCCGGAAGTTATAGATCTCACCGAGAGAAAAGATCATATTATAATATGTGGATATGGTGTTGTTGGAAAATTTGTTGCAAAACATTTAGATGAGTATGGTATGGATTATATTGTCGTCGACAACTCTCCAAAGCATGTTAAAGAGGCTTTAAATAGAAATATTGAAACTTATCTAGGTGATATGTCCAAACGCGCCATTATTGAAGCATTACATGTCAAAGATGCTGCCGCTGTCATAGTGACTCTTGATAATCCAGATAAAAAACAGTTGATTTGTGAAGCGATTTTAGAACAGACAAAAGAGGCAAACATCATTGTGAAAGTGGTTTCAAAAGAGGAGAGAATAAGATTGAAAAAATTAAAAAGTCCTCTTGTTGTGGATGGAAAAGTTGAGGTAGCCAGAGTACTCGTTGAACGGGCAATGAGCTGCCAGCTCAAATTGCGATAATTCTTTAGTTTCCTCTTGAACCCGGTTTGATAGCTTCACTACCGTCTTTACAGAGCGGGCATGCATCGGGTGCATACATCTCAAATGTAAAGTCAGCGAGTGCAAAAAATGGAATGTCTTGTGGAAGTTTACAGTTAGTTTTTGTTGTAACATCACTGCCCTCTCTATGACAGAAACCACGGTTAGCTAAGGCTGCAACACCGACGATTTCCCCACCAAGCTCTTTAACAACGGCAGCTGCTTCCATAGCGCTTCCGCCCGTTGTTATGATATCTTCACACATCAGTACTTTCTCACCCGGTTTTATCTCAAAACCACGGCGAATTGTCATTTTCCCATCAACGCGCTCTGCAAAAATACTTCTGACATCAAGTGCAGTAGCAAGTGCAAAACCGGCAATGAGACCACCAAGGGCAGGAGCACAGACCATGTCTACTTCAAGTCCGCTTGCTTGTATCTCTTTTGCCAAGGCATCTGCTAAGAGTTTAGCTGTTTTAGGGTCTTCAAGCACTTTTGCAGATTGCAGATAAAACTGTGAATGATTCCCGCTGCTCAGCTTAAAATGCCCCTCTAAAAGAGCATCCGCATCCATATATATTTTTTTGACATTCATTGTTATACTTTTAATATTTCAGCTTCTTTATCTTTTAAGATGCTGTCTACATTTGTGATGTATTTGTCAGTGATTTTTTGAATGTTTTCTTGAGCAGATTTTGATTCGTCTTGCGTAATCTCTTTCTCTTTTTCAAGTTTTTTGATTTTATCATTTGAATCACGTCTGTCATTTCTGATAGAGATCTTTGCTTTTTCGCCCATGCCCTTCATCTGTTTTACAGACTCTTGACGCTGTTCTACTGTCATCGGAGGGAAGAAAAGTTTGATGACATCACCGTCATTGTTTGGGTTAACACCAATGTTTGCACCCTGAATTGCGGATTCAACATCTCCAAGAAGATTTTTCTCCCAAGGGTTTACAACAATAGTCGTAGCATCTGTTGCAATAACAGAACCTACTTGATCAAGAGGTGTCGGAGTACCATAGTAGTCGATTTTTACATTATCTAAAACAGAAGTCGTCACTTTTCCTGTTCTTAGTGTTTTGAACTCTCTTTGCATATGCTCAATGGCACCTTGCATCTGCGTTTCACATTCGTTAAATATCTCAGTTAGCATACTCTTTTTCTCCCTATTTTAAACTATTTTGTTTCTTTGGCAGTTTTTGTTGTTGGCAGTACCGGTGCTGCTATGTTTGTGTTTTCTACAACATCATCAACAACAGATGATTGTGCAGATTTGGAGTACATGTATCCAAGTGTGATTGTATTGATAATAAATAAAAATCCAATCGTAAATGTAGCTTTAGCCAAGAAGCTGTTTGGACCTTTTGCCCCAAAAACAGATTCGTTAGAACCGCTGTATGCACCTAAACCAATGCTCGAGCTTTTTTGTAAAAGTACAGCGATTACCAAGATGATAACGAGTACGATTTGAACAATAAGTAAAAGACTTGTAGTCATATATATTTCCTATAATAAAGTGGAGAATTATATCTAAAGGGCACCTCTAAAAACCTTAAGCGGATCTCAGAGGGAAGAAAAAAAGATGAAATTGTGAAAAATCCTTTAAGCAAGCATAGCTGTAGCTACGGTGATAAAAAGTTTTTCGCAAGTTCGCTTTTTTATCCCTCCCGTAGGGCTATTCATAGAGTGCTGTACTCTGCGTTAGACAACCTTCAGTATAGCTACGGCTATGCCGAAGAACATCTGCCTTGATTACAACACTCTATGAATAGCTGAGACCGTTTAAGGTTTTTAGAGGTGCCCTAAACCCAAATAATTCCATACCAAATTAGACAACAAGCCAAATTGCTCTATAATTAGGTACTTACAAACGAAAAAGTCGCACTCAAAGACTTCACCTAACGGGTGCAACTTTTTCAATTATGACAGGTG
>JALUWT010000064.1 GCA_027019325.1 Sulfurimonas sp. | reverse complement strand
ATTCATCCCAAAACTCTGGATACATCTTTTTAAATTCTGCTTGTTTACATCGCTCTATTATCTCTTTCTCCTCTTCGAGTCTCTCTTGTTTCTCCCAGATCAAATCTTCATCGTAGCAAGAAGAAGCAAAATCATGTAGCGCTTCATAGTAGGCTGAGTCTGCAAAAATCTCATCTACCATGCCTATCTTTTTCGCATACTCTACAGAAATTGACACTGCTTCATTAAGAAGTTTTTCTGCCATCTCTTTTCCTGCTCTTTTTGGAAGCGTATATGTATGATACTCACTTCCGCTCAGTCCTAAAGTCTTATAATGAGGATTTAAAACGACATTTTCCTTTGCTACAATATAATCACATGCCAACGCTAAGAAAACACCACCGGCACCCGCATTTCTTGCGAGTGATGCAATGGTGAGAACTTCATCAGCTTCAAGTATAGACTTTATAAGATCGTTCATAGCGTTAATATTACTCCACCCATCTTCTCCTTGCTTTTTGGAGTCCTCTAAAATGTTAAGATGAATGCCATTACTAAAAAAGTCCATTCCTCCAACAAGCACTATAACTTCTGCTTCCTCTTTAAGGTACTCAAAGGCATATTTAAGACGAATACACTGCTGTGCACTCATAGCACCGTTATGAAAGTTAAAACAGAGGTACGCTACATTGTCTCTTTTTTCTACACTAATCTCATAAAATGTCTCATAACTTTTATCAAATATCAGCGGTAATCTCTGCTCTTTTATTCCAGCTATCTTCTCTTTGAGTACATAAGTAGCAGGAAGTTTAAATCTATGCGGCTCTTTTAAATGGCTCACCCAGAGTGCTCCATCTTTTGTTCCAAGGCAGATAGCTCCATCACGCTTAGCTATGACCTCTTTTACACCACCTCGTAATTTTTCCTCATAATGTGCACCAAAAAGATAGCACTTCACTCCCATTATCTCATCTAACACTCCCGGAAAACTATCAGAGAGATGGATTTTAGCGATTATGGTTTTCGTACTGTCATTTTGCCAATCAATACTACGCATCTCTTGCGTGAACTGTTCATGAAGAGGATTCAGAAGTTGTGGAATTGCTTGGGGCTTATGAAAAAAATCCTCTAATGCTTGAAGTGAATGTTGTACGACCTCTTGACGATAGAGGGAAGCTTTGTACGTTGGGCGAACACCAAAATTACTAAAAGCGACAATATCACCACCATCATAAAGCTCATTGGCTCTTAAAATTACCACACCCCACTCTTTTGTATTATTCAAAAGTGCATATTCAAGTGAAGAAGGACCTCTGTCGCCTCGTGGCCCTGGGTGAAATATATAGGTAGGATAGTTCTCATAGATGCTTTGCGGAATAAAAGCCTTTAGAAATGGAGCCAAAATGAGCTCAGGCTCAAATGCCTCAACCTCCTTTTGCATCTGCATCTCATTAATAGCAAATGCAACAACCACTTCATCCCCTCTATCTCTAAGCCTAACATATACCGCTTGTGCAAGGGAATTAAAGGCAGTTACAAGAAGAAGTATTTTCATCTAACAAATTCGAGGAAGAAGCTCACCCGTAGGTATATCTAAAAATCTTTTTGTACCATAAGAGCTTAGAAGTACCACTTTGCCTACATACTCATCAGAAACATCAGCAATTTTAACTGCATTTTCAGAGTTTTCAAAGGTATGCAGAACATCAAGTGCTTTTTGCAGAGAGCCTTTTTTGATAGCCAGAACAAAAGTACCCTCATTTGCCAAATTCACTGCTTCAAACCCTAACATCTCACAGATTCCATAGACCTCTTGTGATACAGGAATACTCTCCTCTTGCACTTCGATGCAGATGTTTGACTGCTTTGCCCATTCATTAAGTACCGCACTCACACCACCACGTGTTGCATCACGAAGTGCTGTTATCTCTACACCTGCTTCAATAAGTGCCTGAACTTGATGCGTCAATGAAGCACAGTCACTCTTTAAATTACTAGTGAGCTCTATTCCCTCACGTGCAGCAAAGATAGTCGCTCCATGACGCCCTAAATCACGACTCACAAGTATGACATCCTCTTTCGAAATACTATTTGAACTGATACCTTTTTTTTGAATTTCGCCAATTCCCGTTGTATTTATAAAGATCTTATCAACACTTCCACGAGGGACAACCTTTGTGTCACCACTCACTACTATTGCACCATTGTTTTGAAGCTCTTTTTTCATGCTGCGCACTATCTTTTCAAGTTCTCTAGTAGAAAACCCCTCTTCGATAATAACGCTGCAAGTCAGGTACCTCGGTTTTGCACCCATCATAGCCAAATCATTACAAGTACCACAGATAGCGA
>JALUWT010000063.1 GCA_027019325.1 Sulfurimonas sp. | reverse complement strand
TACTACGCTGAAGCCACAATACTTTAAAATGTCAAATAGTTGTCCAAAATTATATAAAATTGAAGCTGATGGAAAGTTAATTTCTTTGCCAAAAGCTTCAGAATTTCATATAAGTGACGATTTTAAGATTATTAAAGGTAAAAATTTTCGTGTTAACGTTATTGGTTATCACTCTAAAAACAGAAAAGACGAGAGTGGTATTTTAATCTCTCGAAAAGATCTTGGAACAAGATATGCTGTGGATAGAACCAATACAACCTACAGGATAGAGTTTTACAATAACGATGGATTTTGTTCCATGTTAATGGTTAAATTTAAATAGGATTATAATTAATGAGTACGTCAGCACAACACTCTTTTTCAAGTGTACTATCTGTTAATCCCTACAAAGATACCTATTTTAATAGTGTATCTAGTTTTATTAGTGAGTCAAAAACTCCAGAATTTTCAAAAGATCAATTTGTAATCTCATACCTCAATACAAAAGAGTTCATTACAGCTCAAATTGAAATTAGTAAAAATATTCCAGACGAAGATCTTTTTGATGCTATTAACAATAAAGCATATGATGAACTAGCGCTTGACCAAGCAGTTGAATACCAAATTCAGTATATCGAGACTTTTAATAACTTGGATGAGGATAACAGACATTTCCATATCTTTATTGTTGATCCGCTCGACTTAACAACAACTTTCGAAAAAGTTGTTGAAAAAGTAAAATATATAGATGTCATAGTTCCAGCACCGCTTATGATTAAATCTCTCTATTCAAAAGAAATTATTGACAGTAGCGGTGTACACTGTTTTATCTATTTTCAAGAGAATGATGCTTCTTTAACTATTTATGGAAACAAAGAGTTTATCTATACAAAATCTATTAAATACTCTTTTATGGATATGCATGAAAGATTTTGTGAACTCTACGGTGAACGTATTACCTATGATGATTTTATAGATTTCTTTACAGAAGTCAACCTCAAAGAGAGTGATAGTGAGTACAAAGAGTATTTGATTCGACTCTATAAAGAACTCATCGCAAATATCAATGATATCTTAACGTATGCAAAAAGAGCTTTTGAACTTGATAAATTTGAACATGTGTATATAGGTACACAAGCTCAAACAGAGACAAAACTTCATGAAATGTTGGAAGTTGAGCTCAATATTCATTCAAGTGAATTTGATTTTGACTATGGTTTTGAAACAAGCGATGATGTCTACCTTGATCAAATGCATTCACTTATGCAGTTATACACGCTTGTCCCACCAATGGAAAGATATGAATGTAACTTCACAAACTACAAACGTCCTCCACGATTTATTCGCAGAGAGAGTGGCAAGTTAATTATTTTAACTGCTGCTGCTTTTGCCCTTGCTTTTGCATACCCTATTACTTATTGGATTTTAACATATGCACAAGAACTTCAAGAAGATCTCTTAAAACAAAACTATAAAGAAGTACACAATATTAAGATTACAAGAGAGGCTACAATTAAAAACAGATTGGCTGACAAAGAAAAAGCGTTAACCCTTCTCGCACAGGAGAAGAAAGAGTACAATGAAAAGAAAAATACTCTCATTAAAATCCATGAAGTAAAAGTTGATTATCCTATGAAAGCAAAACTTATTGCTGCTTTTACCAAGGATATCACTAAATTCAAGGTGAATGTTCAATCCATTGCATATACTGAAGATAAAAAAACAGGGAAAGTTTTAACACTCAATCTTGTTTCACCAAAAGATAGAGAGATTACAAAACTCGTAGAGTATCTTACAAAAAAACAAGAAGGCAAATATAATTTTGATTTAGAAGAGATTAAATTCGATGATAAATTAAAAGTTTACCTTAGTGAGTTGAAGGTTACATTATTATGAAAATAAATATAGAAGATTACTTACATAAAATAGACGGCGTCTTTAAAGGTAAAGAACAAAAAGAAACCTACATGATTTATGGCATGATTGTAGCCGGAATTTTTGCTTTTGCCTACCTCTTTTTCTGGAATAGTTCTTTCGAAAGTTTTAATCAAACAAGAGCAAGCGTTTCACAATTTGAAAAAAAGATTGCTAGTGACAAACAGTATCTTCAAAGAAATCCACAAGCAAAGATTGCACAACTTGACAGAGAAATTAAAAAAATCAATGACAATATGCTGATGCACAAGAAGAACAATGCTTACATTAAAAGTAAGATTGAAACTATATCATCGCTTATCTATGATGAAAGAGCTTGGGGTCAGTATCTTGACTCCATTACGACAAATGCTCAAAAATATCATGTGAAAATTGATAATATAACAAATAAATATGCGAAAGTCGGAAGCTCTTTTGGGCATATTTTAGACATAACAATAAATGCTGAAGGAAATTTTAGGAACACGGTAAAGTTCATAAACTCATTAGAACAGAGTAACCTTGTCGTTGATATACATGACTTTGATATAAAAGCCGAAGATACTTTAACATCTGATTTTAAAATCTCAGTATGGGGGATTAAATACTAATGAAAAAGCTAATTTTGATTTCAATCTTGCTTGTCGCTACAAACATGCTTGCTAATGAACTTGCGTGGGTAGACGAACAGGTAGAAGCTATTAAACCGCCAAGAGAAGGAATATCAAACAAAGATATTTCCAAACTCAAAGATCCTTTCATCTTTTTGCATGCAAAAAAAGCGAAAAAGCGAACGAGATCACCTTATAGAAGATACTCTAAGAGTTCTTCGAAGAAGCAGGTTCTAACGCACCTTTCTAAAATTTCATTAGATGCAGTTTTGAATAAATCAGCCCTTATCAATGGAAAATGGTATCAAGAAGGTGAAAAAGTTTATAGTTATAAACTTGAAAAAGTCAATCATCAGTCAATATTATTGACTCGTGGTAAAAAACAAATACTTCTCTCAACAGAGAGTAAAAATAAAAATCTTAAATTTAATAATAAGTAGGAATGAAAAATGAAATTTATTAAAACATCGCTTTGTGCAGCCATTTTAACAACATTGGTATCGACGAGTAGTTTTGCAGATTGTTCTTATGAACTTTTCAGCATAAGTTCAGCAAAAAATACAAAAATAATTGATTTTATTGATCAGTTAAGTGATGAGTGTGGATTTAGTATCATCATTACTGATCCAAATGCAGAAAAGTTTCTTCAAACAAAACTCAACAAGACAAACTTAAAAAACTTAACAATCAACGAAGTCCTCAATATTATCTTATCAGACCACAATCTCTCCTACACTTTAGAGAACAATCTACTTAAAATCTCTTACCTAAAGACTAAAGTATTTAATATCGACTATATTCTCTCTCAAAGAAAAAGTTCAGGCAGTACAGATGTAACACTCAGTTCTTCTGGAAGTTCTAATCAAGGCCCGACAAGTGGTGGTGGCAGAGCTACTGGTGGTGCCGCTGGTAGAACTTCTGGAAGCAATGCAACTGCTGACAGTGGTATGAAAATAGAGAGCACAGATGAAGTAAAATTTTGGGAACAACTCGACACTGAATTTCAACATGTACTCAATCGTCCAGAAGACATATATAAAGCACCTGCTCCGATTATAAATAAAAATGCTGGTCTTATTACTGTCACTGCTACATCAAAACAGTTAAAAAGATTTCAATCCTATCTTAAAAAGCTTCAAGATAAAGTGCAACTCCAGGTTCTTATTGATGTACAGCTTTTGTCAGTAACAATGAATGAGGGTAGAACAACAGGTATTGACTGGCAACAGCTCTATGCACTGCAAAATGTTAAAGTTGGTATTAATACTACAAAACTTCAAAATGTTGGCACCTTTGACACGAAAGATCCAACGAATCCATCTATTACAACAGCAGCACTTAATGGTGCTTCAGGCATAGCAAAAATTGCGACATTACAAGGTGGTGCTTCACTCAATCAAGTTATCAAGTTCTTAAAAACACAAGGAAACGTCAATGCCATCTCAAATCCAAAAGTACTAACCTTAAATAATCAACCTGCACTGATTACTGTGGGAACTGAGTATTTCTACAAGATTAAATCACAGACTAACCAGCAAGGTACCGGCGGTGGCGTAGCAGCAACAACACAAAATGATACCATTGAATCAGTATTTGCTGGTGTTCTTCTAACAATAACTCCTGAAATTTCAGATGACAATACAATTACGCTCAAAATCAATCCTTCTCTATCGGAGACAACAAAGGATCTCGCAGGAACAGATAATTCAACAAGGCAGATGCCGCCTGACCTAACACGCCGTCAACTTTCATCTGTTGTAACCGTTAAAGACGGTAATCGTATTATTCTTGGTGGGCTTATTAATACACACAACACAAATGAATCTAGTAAGGTACCAATATTAGGTGATATTCCAATTATTAGTTATCTCTTTAAATATGAGAAAATGGTAAAATCAACACAAGAGTTGGTTATTATTATTGAACCACATATCATTCATAAATCAAAAAACAGTATTTCACTCTCTGATTTAGGCTATGAAGGTCTCAGTAATGATTTGTTAAAGCTACACAACAGTGTTCCAAAAGTTATGAAAAATGCAACTTTAATTAAAACATCGAAAAAGTAAGGAGTATTTACTATAATGGAGAGTATCTTTGTAAATTCTAAAAATGTTTTCTTAGATACTGTAAACCCGAAAGATTATGTTCAATTAGATCGTGTCTCAACTATTTATCAGTCTCTTAAAGACTCCATAAAAAAGCCTCTGAAGATGATACTTCTTTATGGAAGACCAGGAACAGGTAAAAGTATGTTTTTAACAAAACTCTCTTTGGATTTAACAGAGACTCAAAATGTTTTTTTATATGAGACACCCATCTTAGATGAGAGTGAATTTTATAAAACTCTTGCACAAGATGTTTTTCAAACAAAATTTGCAGGAGAATTAAACTTTACACAATTTATGAAAATTGTTAAAGATAAAAACTTTGAACAGGTACCTGTAGTACTGCTTGACGAAGCACAGCTCTATTCAGAACAATTAATGGAAAAAATTCGACTTCTTTCAGACACAAGGACCATCAAATTTGTCATCGCACTGCATAAGACTGAAAAAGAGGATCTCATTGCAAAAGAACACTTCCAAACACGAATTTGGGAGACTATTGAACTTAAAAACTCTTCGAGCGCTGAGCTTAAGATATACATACAAAAAAAACTGATGAAAGCCAACTGTTTTGATACAGCAAGTATGTTTAACTCTAAAGTTGTAAATAAAATCTATAAACATACACATGGTAATTATAGAGATACAAACAAGCTGCTCTATGGCCTTTTTGAAATTTACATTACCTATGAAAAAAACAATCAGCTCTACTCTATAAGTACAAATCAAATATCCACAAAGCTCATAGAGATGGCAGCTATACATACAGGTTTAATTGATGCTTAATACACGAGATTTAGAAAAACGCTGGCTTCACTACAAAATAAAATATTATATCCCTCATGCAGTTATATTTGTTAGTACGGTTGTGATTGTTATCATTGTACTCATTCTTACAGCACCATCAAAAACAACAGAAGATAAGAAGAGTACGACAATAAACATAACAAAGAATATCGTCCAAACAAAGCCTATCGTAAAAACGGAATCAGAGCAAAACATCACTACAATACAAGAAACAATAAAACCAATTGCTGCACCTCAGCAGACAATAGCAAAAGTGCCTTTAGTAAATTCTACTAAAAAAACAAAACTCACACTAGCACCCTCAATGAACTTTATAAGACATATTCAAAGTGAAGAGCAGCAGCCATACTATTCAACTATGCACCCAGAGGTAAAAAAGTTCAAAAAAAGCAAAAAAAGAGATAAAATAGTACAGCAGCAGTCAACTGTTGAGGAAGAATATATTGACATTAATAAGAACGAACAAAAAAAAGATGCTCCTAAAGTGCAAAAAGTGCAGGAACTGAAACACATTATCACCATTGAAAGACGAGATTCTCAAAAGGACATTAAAGAGATTATTACAAGATTTAAAAAGAACAACAATCCTGCACTCAGTCTTTTTGTTGCTAAAAAATATTATGAGCTTGGAAACTATGAACAAGCATATAACTATGCACTTATAACAAATGGCATTAATAATGATATTGAGGAGAGCTGGTTGATTTTTGCAAAATCATTAGTAAAACTACATAAAAGAGATATGGCTATTAAAACATTACGTGAGTATATTCACTATTCGCACTCTGGTAATGCAAAAATATTACTCGATGATATAAAGTCAGGGGCATTCAAATGAGACTATTAATACTTTTACTTTTGATAACAAATATATATGCTGATGTTAAGCAGGAGATGTTTGGACTGTACCAAAATAAAAAGTTTGCAAAAGTATGTACAATGGGGTTTGATAATTTTGGGAAGTATAAAAGAGATGAGGAGTTTGTCTCTCTATATGCTTTTTCCTGCCTCAATTCTGACTATATTGACAGACTGGCAGTCCCTACAGCAGTACTAAAGTTTTCAGAAGAAGCACGTGCAAATTCTGCCTATTTTTCAGTTATTTTAATGCAAAAGAAGCTTTTATACCACTCTTTACTTGATGGATATGAACTCTCTGAGCTTAAACTTCCTACAACAAATTATATACTCTCAAAAGTTTTCGATTTGTACACAAAACTTGGAAAGCATGACAAACGAGCCTTTTATATTTTTCAAGACCCCAAAGACAAAAAACTGACATATAAACTCTATTTGGCCAAAGACTACAAAATCACTAAAATGGTGATTGAGGAGTTTTATGATACAATGCTTATAAAACGACACATCTATTGGTAAGGGAAAAAAGTGGATAGAATAACAACAGATTTACTTGCCAACGGCTCCATAATGAAGGGGCAGGTAGACAGACTGCTTTCAAAAGGAATCAGTGAAAATCTCATTCTACGAGATATCACGCTCTCTGGCTTCATGACTATGGACAGACTTATAAGATACATTGTCCAACAGGTTCGTAATGGTGTTTATAAGCTCTCTATTATAGATGATTATGACTATATTCTAGAGAGTGCAGTTTTACAAAAATTAGCCCAAGAACTTGATTTGATGTTTGTTGACTTAGATTCCATTGATATGGATTATAATCTAACATCTAATGTCCCTTTTGCCCAATTTCAAAAACATAATGCCATTCCAATTTCTCAAGATGACATGAGTGTAACGGTTGCTTTTAATGACCCACTTGATATTGATGCACAAGAAGCTATTCAAAGACTCTATCCTAGAAAAATTTTAAAAATTGCATTGGCTACAAAAAAACAGGTTGAAAATTATCTTTACAAAATTAGCCTTAAAGACAGTGTAAAAGATCTTGTTCGTAAAATTCGTGAAGAACTCAACTCTATCTCAACACTAGAAGAACAACAGGAAGCTTCTTCGATTCTTTTACTCATCGATGTAATTTTAAAAACCTGTATAAACGGTAGAGCAAGTGATATCCATGTGGAGCCTACAGAAAAGAACTGTGTTGTTCGCGGTCGTGTTGATGGCAAGCTTATAGAGATGTTTATCTTTGAAAAAGATATTTATCCTCCTTTGGCATCGAGACTCAAACTTTTAGCAAATCTTGATATTGCAGAAAAACGAAAACCTCAAGATGGTCGTTTTTCAACCGCTGTAGGCGCCCGTGAATTTGATTTTCGTATCTCGACACTTCCTATTTTATATGGTGAATCCATTGTTATGCGTGTACTCGACAAAGAAAAAGCACTCGTCAAACTTGAAGATGCAGGTATGGACACTGAAAGTTATCATAAACTGCTCAAAGGTCTGCAGGCACCTTATGGAATTATTCTCGTTACAGGGCCTACCGGTTCAGGTAAAACAACAACACTCTATGGTGCTTTGAATGAACTTCGAAATGTTGAAGATAAAGTTATTACCGTTGAAGACCCTGTTGAGTACCGAATGAATCTTATTCAGCAGGTACAGGTGAATGCAAAAGTCGGTCTCTCTTTTGCAGATGCACTGCGTTCTATTCTCCGTCAAGATCCGGATAAGATTATGATTGGGGAGATTCGTGACCAGGAAACACTTGAAATTGCAATTAAAGCTGCCCTTACAGGACATATGGTTATTTCTACCCTACACACGAATGATTCTATTTCGGCTATTCCTCGTATGGCGGATATGGGAATAGAGCACTATCTCATTAGTGGTGCGCTTGTTGCTATACAAGCACAAAGACTTGTAAGGAAACTCTGTATTCATTGTAAAACAGAGGATGCACTCTCAGCTTCTGTTCTTGAAGAGATTGAGGGTGTTGTACCTGAGGGCACAACTTTTTATAAAGGAACAGGTTGTAAAGAGTGTGGTGGAACCGGTTATATGGGAAGAGAGATGATTTGTGAAGTTTTAAATATTTCAGAAGAGCTCTCTTCTCTTATTGCAAAAGGCGCATCCAAAGAAGCGATGCTTGAACAAGCTCACAAAGAAGGCTTTATACCTATCTTTCAAAATGGTCTGCAAAAAGCCATTGATGGTATAACAAGTATTGAAGAAATATTAAAGGTGGCAAAAGGATGAAGTATTTTCTCGTAACTGTACTCACAAAAGGGAAGAAAGAAAAAGTCGGCTTATATGCTGAAGATAAAAAAGAGGCAAACAGTTATGCAAAACTCAAGCTCTCTGGAATTATTATCAAAGTAGAAGAAGCTCCTGAACCACTTGAAGAAAAATTTAAAAGAATAAAGACAGATCTTCTAAAAAACATCAAAAAGAGAAAAATAAAACCTGATGCGCTTATTGCTGCTATCAGACAATTAGCTGTTATGACAAATGCCGGTATATCAATTCACGATTCGCTCAATGAAATTGCCAATGCGACAACAGATGAAGCGCTAGAGACAGTTTTTTCAAAAATTGCAGATGATATCAACGCTGGACACTCTTTTTCTGCTGCGATGGAAAACTTTCGTTTTGAAGTTGGAAACTTAACAATTGCAATGATTCAACTTGGAGAAAAAACCGGTAATCTTGATGAAGCGCTCTACTCCCTAGCAGATATGCTCGAGGAGATTCGTGCCAATGTTGTTAAATTTAAGAAAGCCATGGCATACCCAAGAAATGTTATGATTGCAATGGCCGTTGCTTTTACAATTCTTATCTCTTATGTTGTACCACAATTTAAAGCAATTTTTGAAGAGTTACATGCACACTTACCACTGCCTACTATTATTCTGCTTAAGCTAGAGTATCTCTTCAATAATTTTGGTCCATATGTCTTAGCAGCAATCGCAGCTTTTTACTTTGTCTTTAACTATATGATTACCAACTATGAAGATATCCGTTATAAGTGGCATCAGCTCTTGCTACGTACTTATTTAATTAAAAACATTATTAAGTTCTCAACACTCAGCCGTTTTACTTTAGTTTTCTCTGAACTTATTCGTGCCGGTATTCCTATTGCAGAAGCACTTGATACTTCGATAGGGATGATTGACAACTTGCCACTAAAAAGAAAGTTACAATCCGTTATTTTTACTGTTGAAAAAGGTGGTGCACTCAACAAAGGACTTGAGGAGACAGGACTCTTTGAAAATATGATTATTCAAATGGTACGTGCCGGTGAAGACAGTGGTACCCTCGATACTATGATTAAAAAGGTCGCAGAGTATTATAAAATGCGTTTTGATGCTATTATTGATGGTCTGAGTGAAGCTATTGAACCGATTATGCTGCTTATTATTGCTTCAATGGTTCTTTTACTTGCGCTTGGTATCTTCTTACCAATGTGGGATATGGGCAACGCAGTACAAGGAAGACAATAAGAACGGTACTTTTAACTAATCTCTGCGTTAAAGTTTAGTTGTTTACTCTTAGTAAACTCTTAAACTTCGCCTTGACCTTAGCTAAAATTACTCGTTCTTATGAATTATAAAATTGTAATCATTCGTGCAACTTTTTCTAAAAAAGCATCCATATTCTCTTTAGGTGCTTTTATTTTATAAATGACTTTCTGCTCAAAACTTTTCTCTATTATTTCAATTGTAAATGTTTCACACTCATAATCTATCAAGCGGACATCACTGTACTCTATCTCAATGGTTTTAATAATTTCTTGTTTATATTCAAATAACTCTGCACTCTCAATTACTAAATTTACGGCATCACTATACGCTCTTACCAATCCACCAGTGCCAAGTTTTGTACCACCAAAATATCGTACAATAATAACCGCACTGTTGATTAAGCCCTGCCCTTGTAAAACCATAAGCGAGGGTCTGCCGGAAGTCCCTTTTGGCTCACCGTCATCACTTGAGTGTTCAACGATTTGGTTATATTCATTCAGGTGTCTATATGCAGTTACAAAATGCCGTGCTTTTGGATTGTCTATTTTTAGTTGCTGGAGTGTTGATTCATATAAATTGTAGGGAATGAGATGAGCAATAAACTTTGATTGCTTCACCTCAAGGGTAGTACTGAAATGTTCTTTTACACAATGCATAAATTATGCTAAATTTGTATAAACTTTTTGAACATCCTCATCATCTTCAAGTCTCTCTAGTATCTTGTCTACATCTGCATGATCTGATTCACTGATCTCAATAGGAGTATTTGCGATTCTCTCTAGTGTCGCTTTTGTAATTTCTATGCCCATAGCTTCTAAAGCTTCGTTCATCGTTCCAAAAGATGTATAGTCTGCAGTAACAAGAACTAGCCCCTCTTCTTCTTCAATCTCCTCAAGCCCGGCATCGATAAGTTCAAGTTCTAACTCTTCGACATCTATCCCCTCTTTAAGAGAAAATTCAAAGAGTGCCTTGCGTGAGAACATAAACTCCAAAGAGCCGTTTGTAAGCATCTCACCACCATTTTTATTTAAAATACTCTTTACATTTGCAACAGTACGTGTATTATTATCTGTTGCACACTCTATAAAAAGCAGCACACCATGAGGAGCTTTACCTTCAAAGTTTACCTCTTTCATATCTGCACTGTCTTTTGCAGCGGCACGTTTGATTGCAGCATCAATATTATCTTTTGGCATATTCTCAGATTTAGCATTTAAAATTGCCGTACGCAGCTTAGGGTTCAAATCAGGGTCCATCCCCCCCTCTTTTGCCGCCATAGTAATGACTTTTCCAAGCTTAGGAAACAGCTTAGACATTGCTCCCCATCTCTTTAATTTTGATGCTTTTCTATATTCAAAGGCTCTACCCATAAAAATTATCCTTTTTATTTATACAATTATTATTTTGCGGAATTATACCATTTTAGATGTTATAATACAGCATGAGGAATACAAATGAAACTCTCTTTTAGGATTAAACACCATTTTTTCAGTGCATTTCGTGAAATTTTTGTTCATCATCATGGCTCCTTAGAGTTTCGTGCCAAGATTTTTGCCCTAATTATTGCTGCTAATGACAAACCGCAAGTAGAAAACTTTATCCTCGTAAAAGAAAAAGCCCTAGAAATTTACAGTGATGACAAAGATCGGGCAAACCTTTTGCTGCTGACAACAAAAGAGCTTGTTGAAAAGGTAAAAAAGAAAAACACTTTAGACTTAGACTCCTTAGTCGTTACGATTCAAAAAGAGTTAAAAATAGTACCAAGATATGCTAAAAAGATTGATGTTGCATCACTTCGTGGATTTTTAGATTTAACAAATGATGAAGACACGCTGGCTTATCAAACAAATATTATAGAGTTTTTAGAAAATCTCAAAGCAGAGACTTTAAAAAACTAAACAAAAAAAGGACAAGAATGGATTTACAAACATTAGCACTTCACGCAGGATATGAAAAAGATTCACAGGGCACAATGGCAGTACCCATTTACCAGACAACAGCGTATGAGTTTCGTGATGTAGAACATGCTGCAAACCTCTTTGCGCTCAAAGAACTTGGCAATATCTATACACGCCTTAACAATCCAACAACAGATGTTTTTGAAAAAAGATTTGCAGCACTTGAAGGCGGAGAAACTGCTCTTGCAACATCATCGGGTATGAGTGCCATTTTTTACGCTTTTGCCAATGCTGCAGAGGCCGGTGACAACATTGTCTGTGCAAGACAGCTTTATGGGGGAAGCCTCACGCAGACTGCCCATACACTTAAACGTTTTGGTATTGAAGCACGCTTTTTTGATGTACATAATCCACGTGAATTAGAGCAACTCATCGACGAGAAAACGAAAGTCATCTTTTTTGAATCCCTTACTAACCCAAGTATAGATGTTGCAGATATTGAAGCTTTAACAAAAATTGCAAATGCGCATAATATTCTAACTGTTGTGGACAATACTGTAGCAACACCTGTGCTTTGCCGACCTTTTGAGTGGGGAGCGGACATTACAGTACACAGTGCTTCCAAATATACAACAGGGCAAGGGCTTGCCATTGGCGGTATTTTAGTGGAGCGTAAAGGCTTAGATGAAAAACTCAAAAACAATCCTCGTTATGCCCATTTCAATGAACCGGATGCTTCTTATCATGGGCTCGTCTATACAGAAACAGGACTACCGGCATTTACACTCAGGGCAAGACTCTCCCTTCTACGTGACCTCGGTGCGGTAGTATCTCCTTTTAACTCTTGGCTTTTCATTCAAGGCATGGAGCATTTAGCACTTCGAATGAAAGAGCACTCACGCAATGCTTTAATACTTGCAGAATTTTTAGAGTCTCATCCAAAAGTCAAAAAAGTAAATTATCCAGGATTAGTAACAAATGCAAACTTCAAAAATGCACAAAAATACTTCACAGACGGTCTTTGCAGCGGACTACTCAGTTTTGAAGTAGCAAGTTTAGAAGAGGCAGAAAAAATCGTCAATGCAACAGAGCTCTACTCTCTTGTAGTAAACATTGGAGACTCAAAATCAATCATCACCCATCCCGCATCAACAACGCATCAACAGCTCTCTCATGAAGAGCTCATCGCCTGTGGCGTACCCGAAGGACTCATTAGAATTTCCTGTGGTTTAGAGAGTGCAAAAGATTTGATTGATGATATTGCTCAAGCACTTGACGAATAAAGGACACCTCAAGAAACTATAATAATACTCAGAGGGAAGAAAAAAAGATGAAATTGTGCAAAATCTTTTTTGTACTCCAAGTTACCACGTTAAAAATAGCTTAAATTCCAATACTTTTTTCATAAACTCCCTCATTAAATTTAACATTATTTTTGTACAATGAATGAGAAATTAGAATTATCTTACGCATGACTGCGATTTGA
>JALUWT010000062.1 GCA_027019325.1 Sulfurimonas sp. | reverse complement strand
AAAGAGCTACAGGCAAAACTTTTTTCTAAAGCGTATCGTGGAAAGACGATGGCAAATCGTCAGGTAGCGGGTTCTGTTGCCTCAATCATTAGTGGTGGTGTCGCTGGGTATGTTCTGAGCCATTTTGAAGCACCACTTAATTATGCCTATCTGTTCATCGTCAGTAGTTTTATTATGGGTATTGGTTTTTTTATTTTTGCAACTATTGATGATGAACCTTTAAAAGAAAATGTGCAAGAAAAAGAGAGACATTTCGGGCTTTTTATAAAAAATGCCTTTACACTACTCAAAGAAGACAAGCGTCTGCAACAGCAAACTTTAGCCATCTTTTTAAGTTTTGCCTGTTACCTATCCATCCCTTTTGTCATTTTAGAGGCAAAAAGTACTGTGGCTCTTACAGGCTGGATTTTAGGTGGATTTATAATGGTGCAGATGCTCGGAAGTATTGTAGGGAGTTCTCTGTTATGGAGGAAAATAAGCAATTATGAGAAAATGCTCTCTTTGAGTTTTGTTTTTATGATAGCTGCGTTTGGAGTAGCACTTTTTGCGTATAATAGCTATATGTATGCGCTTATATTTTTTCTTTATGGTATCGCTCTTGATGGTTTTGGAAACAGCGGAATGAACCTCATTATAGAGATATCACCAGAAGAAAAGCGCCCCATTTATACTGCAGTGCAGACAAATTTGAGCTCTTTTGGGCTCTTCTTTCCTGTACTTGGTGGCTTATTACTTAAAAGTTTTGAGAGTTATGTACTCATATATATGTTGACCATTCTCTTACTGTTTGTAGGTTTGGTTATAAGTTTAAAATTACGAAGGATTTGAAATGAAACTATTATTGTTATTAGCAGCTGCATTGTTTTTGGCTGGATGTTCACAAGGCAAAAAAACAAATAATTTAGATGGAAAAAAACTTTTAGAGCAGAAGTGTACGAAGTGTCATAATATTGATCTGCCTCCTAAGACGTTTGAAGATGAAAAAGCACCGCCTATGATGGCAGTTGCGTTTCATATAAGAAGTTTTATTAAAACAGAGGATGAGAGTCAGCGAATTCCAAAGGCCGTTGCGTTTGTGAAAGATTATGTCATTAATCCAAGTGCGAGTAAATCGTTTTGTGATAAAGAGAGTTTGAAAACTTATGGAATTATGCCTTCACAAAAAGGGAAGGTTACACAAGATGAACTCCAAGCTATAGCAGAATATATGTTCTCGCACTTTACAGAGAAAAATCTTAATGAAGCACAGCTACTTGAGAACAAACTCAATGCAATGCCAAAGGGAGAACGACTCGCACTTCAAAACAAGTGTCTCTCTTGTCATAAAGTAGATAAAAAGATTGTTGGACCTGCGTTTAGAGATATTGCTACTCAAAAAGGAAACTCTTTGGAAGTATTAATACATAGCATTAAAAATGGTAGTAAGAAAAAATATGCAAGTTCTAAAGGTGCAGTGATGCCTGCGTTTAAAAAGTTAAGTGATGCAGATGTAAAAACAATTGCAGAGTGGATACTCTCTTTAAAATCACAAAAGGATGAAAAATGAAAATAGTTTTAGCAGTAGATGAAGATAAAAAGACAATAGTAAAAAAAACAGGACAGAGTGCTTACTTCGCGATTTATGATGATGATAAATTTGTAGAAGTAGTACCAAACAAGCATCATGATGGTGGGCATAATCACTCACATTTGGAGCATGAAGAACATACAAATTCACATAGAAAAGATGTAGAAGCACTCAAAGATTGTGATATTATTTTAGTACAAGCTGTAGGTGAAAATATGAAAGAAGCTTTAGAATCCATCGGCTTAAAAGTGAAAAAAATACGTCAAAAACATGGCACAACAGCTGATGAAGTTGTCCGCAACTTTTTAGATGGCAATATCTAGGGGATTTGGATGAGAGGTAGAAAACCGATACAGAGACACATAGATGCAGATCATAGCCATGTTTGTTTTAAACCGTGTGGTGTCAAACGCAGCGAACTTGAGAGAGTCGTACTTCGTGAAGATGAGATAGAGGCACTGCGTTTAGCAGACTATGAAGGGCTTTATCAGCAGGAGTGCGCAGATAAAATGGGCATCTCCCGTACTACATTTTCTCGTCTTATAGAGTCTGCTAGAAAAAAGATAGCAGATGCTCTTTTACATACTAAGGCGATACGAATAGGTTAGGCCTTAGCGATTTGTATGTGCGTAATGTACTTCAATGAGATCAACAATGCTGACATCTAAAGCATAAACATTTGTATAACCCATCGCTTCCAAGTAACCCATAACTCGGTTAGCAAACCAAGCTTTTAAACAGCCTGTAACTATAGGTGTGTTTTTATCTGTTGGTAGCAAATCTAAAGAGTCTGCAAATTTTGGATATGGAGTATAAAAAGCGTTAGCAATTCCTGCTTCTTGAGCATTGTCGCCTTCTACTTTTGCAGGCGGTCTTACATCTAAAAGAATGGCACCTGCATCCATCAATAACTCACGTGTTTTATGTAAATCTACAAGACCTAAATTCTCTTTTTTAACATCATTAGCAATGATTTGTGCTAATGCCTCTTTTGTAATTGTTGCCATATTTTCTCCTTTATATTTTTTATTTTAACTTAAAATTTCTTCAAGAGTAATATAATCACCAACACGACCTGTCATCTCTTCTACATCTGTGTTTACTGGTAATGTTTTTTTACCTGGTCTCCATCCTGCAGGACAAACTTCACCTGTTTTTGTAGCGTATTGCCAAGCTTCTACTTGTCTTAAGAACTCATTTACATTTCTACCAACTGATGGGGCTTGTACCTCTTGTGCTACTACAACACCCTCTGGATTTATAAGAAATCTACCACGAAGAGCTACACCCTCATCTTCAAGAAGCACACCAAATGCACGACTTACCTCTTTTGTACCATCGGCACCCATAGTCAGTTTTAAATCTTTTAAAAGTGGTTCTGTCTCTACAAATCTTTTGTGAGAAAATTTTGTATCAGTTGATACTGCTAAAATATCGACACCCATTGCCTGAAACTCATCATATTTTGCATTCATTGCTGCGATTTCTGTAGGACATACAAAAGTAAAGTCAGCAGGATAGAAACAGACTACATGCCATTTCCCTTTATAATCATCGCTGCTAACAGTTGTGTAGTGACCGCTTTTAGCGTCATACGCCTCCATAGAAAACTCTGGTGCTTTTTGCATTACTAATGTTGAACTCATTTTACTTTCCTTTTTTGTAGTTGTTATTTCAGTCTCATTGTCTGAGACAACTTCTTTTTTTGCTTGAACTGGAGTGTCACATGCCATTGCAACTCCTTATATTTTTGATATGTTGAAATTATAAAACTAGATAAACAATAGTTAGTAAATGATAAAAATTATCTTTTAAATTTTCTAAAAAGTTTGCGTAAACAGCTGCGTTTGAAAGAGACCATAGGGACTTTTTTTGCATACACTTTGTACTCATTTCCAAATTTTCTTTTAACTTCCATCTCCTCAAAAACCATCACCATAAAAACGATGAAGAGCATCTCTAATGGAGCGATGAGAGTAATGAAAGTTGGCAAGCCTAAAAGCAGTGCCCATCCAAGTGGTAGGAGTGTAAGACCAAAGAGCATAGGGTGGCGCATACATTTGTAAATGCCTGTTGTGACAAGTCTGTTTGTCTCTAAACGTGGCATATCTTCACCTCTTCCACGTGCAAGTTCCTTACCGCCATTGGCTGCTGCGCGAAATGCCAAACGCAGTATGAAAAGACCAATGAGTGCTGAGAGCAGATGAAAGAGTGGCGAGTGAAAAAGGAAGTCATTTTTGTCAATGATATACGCATATAAAGCACCGCCTATTATCATAAAGAGCCATAAAATTATGCGAATAACGACGGAAGGTGTGGTTTTTATTTTCATTATCTTTATTTTATAGTTGGTGGTGTGATGTTTTTACCAAGAAGTGCATAGCTTTTCCCAACTCTTGCCACTGGTGCATAATCAAGCGTAATTTTCTCTTTATCACTTATGATTTTGTCATCAATGAATTGTGCTTTTATCTCGACAATGAGAGGAATAGTTTTTGATCCTTTAAGGTCTATTTCCTGATAAAATTCACAAAAAAATGCACTCGGTACACCTGTGACCATAGGAGGAAAACCTTCTACAACTTCTTTTGTTTCAATGCCAAATGCAGCAGCTTCACTCTCATCCTCACGCAGCTCTTTAGAGCTAAGGTGCATCGCTTCAAGGTGTGCCTCATCGACCATACATATGGTACATTTTTTTGTCTCACGCAGGTTTTTAAGTGTATCTTTTTGGCTGCCGTCACTTTTATGTCCGATGCTCACTATCATGGTAGCAGGCTCTGAACTAAGCCCCATAAAATAGCTAAAAGGTGCGATGTTAAGAGTACCTTGTTTGTTTTGAGTGACAATCCACGCAATCGGTCGCGGGATGATTGTCTGTGCCATAAGCTGGTATTTTTGTGTGAGTTCTTTGTCAGCATAATCAACAATCATCTTAGAGCCCTACGATATGTTTGATATTGTCAATAATACCGTGTTTCTCTTCATGAGCTGCTTCGACTTTTTCTTCTTTAGGTCCTGTGTAAGCATCTTGAGGCATCTCATTTTCAGCTGTGCCATCCACATTTACGACATTTAAAGTAGGGTGAATAAGCTCACGCAGCTTTTTTTGCACGACCATTTTTGTTGTCATCAGACTCATAGAACATCCACCGCAAGCGCCGGTAAGTTTGATGTAAACTGTGCCGTCTTTTGATCCTAAAAGCTCTATTCCTCCACCGTGAGAATTGACATACTCACTTACTTTTGGAATGTAGTTTTTTACAGCTTCATATATATCTTCATCTAAAAATTGCATCATAATCCCTTTAATAAATATAGTTAAATTATAGAATATTATATTTAAAATAACATAAGATTATTTTTTACCAGCTAATTTTTCTCTATTATTAAAGTTTAAAGCCTTCGATGGCATTTTTAAGTGTCTGTACATGTGTTTCAATGGAGTCAACATTTTCATCTATTTGAGAGAGGTCATTTACAAGTTTCTCTCCATCTTTGTTTGAGCGCTCGATGTCTGAAACCATAGTAAATGTTGCATCTTTAATGACAGAAATGGTCGCTGTGATTTCAGAAGTTGCATGCTGGCTTCTCTCTGCGAGTTTTCTGACTTCATCCGCAACTACGGCAAATCCACGGCCATGCTCTCCTGCACGGGCAGCTTCTATGGCAGCATTAAGTGCAAGTAGATTTGTCTGGTCTGCGATATCTTTGATGAGACCGACCATATTTTCTATCTCATTGGTTGAAGACTCTAATGATTTTGCTTTTTCTACAAGTTCTGCCTGTGCCGCTTGAAACTCTTCTGTTGCCCATGCAACCGAATTTTTAACAACCTCTTTGGTTTTGGATGAATTTTCATCTACATCATTTGCTGATGTCTCTGTCTGACTGACGATACCCTGCAGGGTCGTTATAATGGCATTAATAGGCTCTTCAAGTGTTTTTAACTCAGAATTATCATCTAAATAAATTAATTCAGATATATCTCTATCACGCAGTTTTACAAGCCTTGAAATGATTGGTGCAGTCTGCTCTAGTAAGAACTCTTTTCTTGTCTCTAACTCTTTACGTCTGTCTCTGACGATAACAAATGTTCTGTCAAGCACACCATTCATAAATACTGGAATAACATAGACAAATACAGGAATAATTTTTCCATTTTTATCTTCTACATTTGCATTACCATAGCCTGCTTTTTTCTCTGTCATGTCAAACTGTTTCACAATTTTACAGACTTGACACTCACTAGGGTTACTTGGCCAGAGTACTTTTCCTGCACCGCTGACATCTCTCAAATCTTGATCATTCCACTTTACAAGTTTTTTGAAATCTTCATTCCATTCTACAAATCTTCTATCAGGTAAAACGGCAAACATTCCCACTGGGTATGTTCTTTTAAACTCATCCCAATAATACATTTCTCTGTTTTTAATGGCAAAAAGTGTTTTTATTTTTTCTTCCATATTGTTACTCTGAAGTGTAGATTTTTCATTTTCAAAAACGACTATTTTGTCATCTGACAAGATGTTTGATACTTCTGCATCTATAAAGCTAAAATCATATTGTGTTGTATTATTTGAAAAAAATCCCATAATTTATCCTGTTTCTTAAAGTTGTTTATAGCTAATAATAACATAAGTTATATCAATTATAAGATAAGATTTTTAAGGGGAGTGAGGAGTTGGCAAGGAGCATAAAGAGCATAAAGAGCATAATGATATGCTCCTTAAAAAATTATTTGAAAAGTCCGGTCATATACTCTTCAATGTCTCCGGGTGTTCCCGAGATGGACATAAACTCACCCATACTGAGGTTTGGGTAGGCAATCGCAAGACAATACTTTGGATGCAAAATCTTCGCTTCATCTCCCTCTATCATCACCATATAAGGTAAAAATGCTGCGTTTTTCTCACCTTTAATCTCAGAAAGATAGTACTTCTCACCTTTTTCAGTAGGCATGGCTATACCATAGAGTATCGCATTTCCAACCTGCATTTTGAAAACAATGTTATCTGCCGCATTTGTTTCAAGTTTGTCTGCAAGGTCTTTACCTTTTGCGACTTCAATCATATCTTCGTAATATGGCATACCCATCATAAAGTGGTATCCTGCGATGTCACCATCTTCAAGTGCCTCTTTGGAACCTTCAAGTTTTCCAAATGCACTTGTGAGTGTTGCATTGAGCTTTTTTGCATCCTCTGCATTGTAATCATCTTGCAAATAAGCGTGTAAAAAATACTCCGGATTTGTAAAAACAAGCTGGTTGTCCGCTTTTGAAACCATTACCTTTTGTACTGCTGCAAAGGCTCTCTCTTCTTTGGAAGCATCATTTTTGAGTGTTTCATTTGTATAGGCGATAACATGATAAGCAGGATTTTGCATTGCATCATATTCTCCTACTATTTTCATGCCATTGTCACGCAAAGCACTTTTGACATCTGTAGCACTTTTATATGCGCCATATTCGTAACTACTGACATCTTCTGCCATTACTGTTGTTGTAAGCAGTGCTGCCATGAGACTACCAAGTAAGATTTTTTTCATTTTCTCTCCATAAGTTTAAGATTTGATTATTATAATTAATTATAGTTAATAAGTGTAGTTTTTTGAAACTTTATTTTTAATTCTAAAAAAATAGAGGAAAAAATTCCAAAATTTAGTTCATTTTAGATATAATCGCGTAATTTTATAAAAGAGAAATATAATGAATGTTAGAGAAGAATTTCTAAAATTTTTTGAATCAAAAAATCATACAAGAGTAGCATCGGCTCCTCTCGTTCCCGATGATGCAACACTGCTGTTTAACAATGCCGGAATGGTTCCGTTTAAGTCAATCTTTACAGGTGAAGTTCCAAGACCGCAAAATTCGCGTGCAACTTCATGCCAGACATGTATCCGCGCAGGTGGAAAGCATAATGATCTTGAGAATGTAGGGCATACTGCACGCCATCATACTTTCTTTGAGATGCTGGGTAACTTTAGTTTTGGAAATTACTTCAAAGAGGATGCTATTGCCTACGCGTGGGAGTTTATTACTGAAGTGCTGCACCTTGATGAAAGCAAACTCTGGGTGACTATTTATGACAATGATGATGAGGCAGAAGTGTTCTGGAAAAAACACATTGCAGCTGATCGCATCATACGTTTGGGTGATAAAGACAATTTTTGGTCTATGGGTGACACAGGACCATGCGGACCATGTTCTGAGATATTTTATGATCAGGGTGCAGAACATTTCAGTGGTCCTGAAGATTATATGGGCGGTGAAGGTGACAGATTTTTAGAGATTTGGAATCTTGTTTTTATGCAGTATGAAGTCAAAGAAAAAGGTGGAGAGCGTATTGCTCTTGCAAAACCTTCCATCGACACAGGTATGGGGCTTGAGCGTGTTGTCGCTATCAAAGAAGGCGCTCTTTCAAACTATGGTTCTTCTCTTTTTATGCCACTGATTCGTAAAGTTGAAGATATGATAGGCAAAGAGTATGTTTATGCCAGCGGTGCATCGTACCGTGTCATTGCTGATCACATCCGAACAGCTGTTTTTCTTCTTTCTCAAGGGACTAACTTCTCCAACGAAGGACGCGGCTATGTACTTCGAAGAATTTTACGCCGTGCTGTTCGTCATGGCTATCTGCTAGGACTTCGTAAGCCATTTATGTACAAACTTGTCGATACGCTTGTAGATATTATGAGTGATGAGTATAACTATTTAAGAGAAAAATCTGAAGTTGTAAAAGAGCAGATAGAACTCGAAGAGGCACGTTTCTTTAAGACTATCGAGTCCGGAATAGCACTTTTTAACATGGAGCTGCAAAAGACAAAAGATATTTTTAGCGGAGAGGTGGCATTTAAACTCTACGATACATACGGTTTTCCACTTGACTTGACAGAAGATATGCTGCGTGAGAAGGGCTTGGAGCTTGACACTGCGGAATTTGAAGCATTGATGCAAGAGCAAAAAACACGTGCAAAAGCAGCCTGGAAAGGGAGTGGTGATGCTGCAGTCTCAGGTGATTTTAAAGAGCTTTTAGAAGAGTTCGGCACAAATGAATTTATAGGGTATGAGACAACACATCATGCTTCAAAAGTAGTGGCACTTTTAGATGAGAACTTTAAAAGAGTGGATGCTTTAGATATAAATGAGAGTGGTTGGGTGATGTTTGATGTGACGCCTTTTTATGCTGAGAGCGGTGGACAGTGTGGTGACATCGGAGAGCTACAGTGCCGAGCAAAAGTAGTCGATACCAAAAAATTCTTCGACATGAACCTCTCAAAAATTGAGGTGACTTCAAGTATTAAAGTTGGCATTAATGTTGATGCAATTGTCGATATTTCACGCAATGAGATCACAAAACACCACTCAGCGACACACCTGCTCCATGCTGTACTTTCTGATGTACTGGGTGAGCATATTTCACAAGCGGGTTCACTTGTCGAGGCAGCGCGACTGCGTTTTGACTTTTCGCATCCAAAGGCTGTAAGTGAAGCAGAATTAGCAGAGATAGAAGATCGCGTTAATGTAGAGATAATGCGTGCGATTCCGGCAAAAACGGAAGTTTTAAACATAGAAGATGCTAAAAAATCAGGTGCAAAAGCACAGTTTGGTGAGAAGTATGGTGATGAAGTGCGTGTTGTCAGTTTTGCAGATGCTTCTGTAGAGTTTTGTGGTGGTGTGCATGTTGAAAACAGTGCCAATATTGGAAACTTCATTATCACAAAAGAGAGTGGTGTGAGTGCCGGCGTGAGAAGAATTGAAGCAGTTTGCGGTAATGCTGCATACAGATACTTCACACAACAAAGAGAGTTACTAAAAGAGGCGCAGACAGAGGTGAAAAATCTTGATGTTATTGCCGGAATAGGTAGACTCAAATCGAGTATTAATGCGCTTAAATCTGAACTCAAAGAGGCACAGGCATCGGCACAGGTTGAAATAAAAGCAGATGATGTCAATGGTGTGGCTGTTGTTGTGGACGAGCTTGTTAATGGTGACATTAAAGAGAAGATAGATGAGCTTAAAAACCAAAATGAAAAACTTTGTGCCATGCTCTTTCAGGTAAAAGGCGAAAAAGTTTTAATTGCCGCAGGTGTAAAAGGATGTGATGCAAAAGCGGGTGATTGGATCAAAAAAATCGCTCCTATTTTAGGCGGCGGTGGTGGCGGTCGTCCGGACTTTGCACAGGCCGGCGGTAAAGATAAAACAAAACTTCCAGAAGCAAAAAGTGAAGCGCTTGCATTTATAAAAGAGGTGCTTGCCTAATGAAAGAGTTTTTGATTGAACTTTTTGCTGATTATAGAACGCAAATAGTCTTTTTACATGTGCTCTCTGCAGTTGTTTGGGTTGGTGGTATGATTGCTATGAAATTTGCAGCGCATCCTTCATTTGTGCAGATTGAGTCGCCTATTCACAGGTTGGCGAGAATTTCGCAGGCACTCAAACGTCTTTTTGTGATTGTTTCTCCTTTTGTTATCATTTTGATTATCACGGCAGTCATTATGGCAGTAGGGCTTGGCTTTCGTGCTGCGGCTGTAGATGCAAACGGAGTTGTTATAGATACCTATGCGATGCATATCTATAAACTTGTTCATGTGAAAGAGAGTATCTGGATGATTATGTCGGCAAATCTTTTTGTTATGATACTACGCCGTAATAAAGCACAAAAACTTCTTGACAAAGGTGATATGGCAGGTGCAAAAAAAGCTTTAGAAATGATAGGAAAATATATGGTTCCGGTAAATATCATTCTTGGAATTATTGCTATCTATCTCGGAGTCACACTTCGTAATGCCTATTAGACTCTGCTCTTCTTCTGAGACCCGAGCACTTTTACTGCGTGAAGCAGGGATAAACTTCATCCAAGAGAGTGTCGATTTTGACGAAGAGAGCATAGTTGCCTCATCCCCAAAAAACTTTGTCTATCAGGCAACTCTTGGCAAGTATGAAGCCAATCTCAAAGCTTTTGGCTTTGAAGATTACCCTCTTTTAGTGGCCGACACCGTTGTCACTTCCCAAAATCAAATCCTTCGAAAAGCAAGATGTCTCGATGATGCTCGTAATATTTTAATGACACAAAGTGGAAATATTACGAGCATTATCACCTGTATGATTTATCATGGCAAAGAGAAGAAGATTATCGATATATCTAAAACTGACTATCTTTTTGAAGCGTTTAATATGGCTGATTTGGAACGATATTTAGAGAGTGGAGAGTGGCGAGGCAAAGCGGGGGCTTGCATGGTGGAAGGTTTTTGCAAAACTTACATCAAAGAGGTAAGAGGTTTTGAAAGTACTGCTATGGGACTTTGTGTAGAGGTCTTAAAAACTTTCGGAGATCTTGAATGAAACTTTTTAAGAAATACTGGTTTCATATAGTTACTGCTACTGCATTTTTACTATTGGCATTTTTTATGTTTATTTATAATGATTATATAAAAGTGAAACAAAATACAATTCTTACAGATAAGTATAAACAAACAGCAGAGAATATGCGTTCTAGAATAGCAAGCCTTCTTCTTTTAAAAGAGAAATCGACTTTAGCTGTTGCACTCTCCCTCGCATCAAATGAGAGCCTCAAAGAGCATATTTTAAAAGAAAAAGTTCCTAAAAAATATTATGAAGAGTTGATACAAAGATATAAAAAAAACACACTCTATCAAAATATTTGGATTCAAGTGATGAATAAAGAGGGTATATCTCTTTATAGAAGTTGGACAGAAAATAAAGGAGATAATCTTTTTAAGATAAGAAGAGAGATTTCCACCGTAAAAAAAGAACAAACAGTAAGTTATGCTATAAGTGTCGGACGTTATGATTTCAGTATAAAAGCGATGATTCCTGTTTTTCATCAGGGTGAATTTATAGGTTTAATAGAGATAGTTTCTCATTTTAATTCGATTGCAAAGGTCTTGAAAAGTGAAGAGATTGGTTCTGTTGTTTTGGCAGAGAAAGAGCAAACTAAACATCTGACACACCCTTTTACAAAGATGTTTTTAAAAGAGTATTATATTGCAAATTTTGCTGCACCAAAAAAACTGTGTGACATACTTTTAAAATATGGGATTGAGAATTTTTTTAATAAAGAGTATGTCATCAAAGATAACTATTTTATAGTTGATTATAAGCTCAAAGATATCACAGGCAAAACAATAGGGCACTATCTCGCGTTTAAAAAGTTAGATTTTATACAAAGCAATGATTTAAAACATTTTCAATTTAGATGGATAGTGCTAACACTCCTCTTTTTGATGTCAGTTGCAGGTGTTATAAATATTGCTATGTTTTATAGAATGAGACAACAAAAAATTTACTATAAAAATATTATTGACTCTTCTCATAATATAATCTTGGTTAATGATAAAAAAAGTATTCTTGAGGCGAACAGAACATTTTTTAAATATTTTACTCAATATAAAACTTTAGATGCGTTTAGAAGAGAAAACAGATGTATATGTAACTTTTTTGTTACAGAAGAGGGCTATCTGGATAAGGGAAATGAAGTTTATAGTTGGCTTGATGCCGTGTTGGATTCTTCAGAACAAACACATAAAGTAAAAATGAATATTGAAGAAAAAATCTATTATTTTTTAATAAATGTAGCACTTATTTCAGAGGATAACAATCATTATAGTGTGATATTTTCAGATATTACCAAAGAAGAGATCTACAAAAATGAGTTGGAAAAAATAAATACGAAAGATACTCTAACAAACATATATAATCGCAGATACTATGAAAATCAAATAGAAATAGAGATGAAAAATGCCAAGCGATATCATTATGATTTGTCAGTTGTTATGATTGACATAGATTTTTTCAAAAAGATTAATGATGAACATGGACACAGTGTTGGAGATGAGGTATTGGTCCATAGTGCAGAATTAATGCAGAATTCTCTTAGAAAGGGTGATGCAGTCTGTAGAATTGGTGGAGAAGAGTTTATTATTATACTCCCGCATACAAAAAGAGAAGATGCACAAAAAATTGCAGAGAAACTAAGAGTATTGATTGCAAACGACAGAGAAGTTCTTCCCGTTACAATGAGTTTTGGTGTTGCGCAGTACATTAGTGGTGAAGAGAAAGATTACCTTTACAAAAGAGTTGATAAAGCCTTGTATAAAGCAAAAGAAAATGGCAGAAACAGGGTAGAAATTGGATGAATTTTTACGAAAAAGAGTTAGAAGCGCTCAAGCGTGCAGGACGATATAGAACGAGAGAAGTAGTCTCAAGCTCTTTGCATGATTTTGCTTCTAATGATTATTTGGGCTTGGCACACAAAAAAGAACTGCATCAAAAAACCTGCACTGCATTGGAAAAAAATGATGTTCATGCGACAAAGGCTTCGATGCTGGTTAGCGGATACCATCAAATTCATAAAGATTTTGAAGATGCGCTGTGTGAGGCGAATGGTTTTGCAGCAGGCATCGTTTTAGGAAGTGGTTTTAATGCAAATATTGCTTTGATTGAATCACTTGTGCGTAAAGGGGATAGACTCTTTATGGATGAGCTCTATCATGCTTCAGGGGTGCTTGCGGCAAGCATTAAAGGAATAGATGTTACTTTTTTCCCTCACAATGATATGCAGGCCTTGCGAGAGATGCTGCAAAACTCAAAGGCTAAAAGAAACATTGTCACTGTTGAGGGCATTTACTCTATGGATGGA
>JALUWT010000061.1 GCA_027019325.1 Sulfurimonas sp. | reverse complement strand
GTTTAGGATTATATGTATAGTTGAGCTGATTGACAGTTGCTGAGACATGCATATGTCTATATGCGTTTGTAAGGTCATTGTATTGAACAAAACCATTTACCTTATTAAGTGTAAGGTTGGCTGCATCTATGGCATCACTTGTCCAATATTTTATAGCTTTAGGCAGATGAAAAAGGGCAACTAATTGATGAATATATTGAATATCTTTTTTAGATTTAATTACATAGTCTAAACGTTCTGTATCTGCAATCGCATAGATCTTCAAATCTGCATCATTATTCAAATTCAAGTTCAGTTGAGAGTAGATTTTCTTTTCTTGCGTATTTACAATAATTTTTCCGCTACATCGTACTTTATTATGCAGTGCTGTAAACGTATCAATAGTAAAAAGAAATCTATGTTGCCTAAATTGGAAATGTGAATCAAAATGTAGAGTAGGGGAGTTTGCGACAAGAAAACCTTTTTCTTTGCTGTTATGCTTTAAACTCAATGTTAAATCACCATAATTAAGCTTCTCTACGACAATTGATTCTGTTAAGAGAAAAAGGCGTGATGTAAGTTTAAGATATTTACTGATATCTTGATAGTCGAGGTTTTTATTGGATTGTGCAGTTTTTTTAATATCAATCTCTTCAATTGAGAGATTTAATTTATCATTCCATTTGATATATGTATTTTTTATTGTAAGATTAGCAATAGATATATTTTCAAGATATAATCCATTTTGAAGAGTGATAAAGATTACAATAAGTGACAGAGAAATGAAAGACAAAAAACCAATAATTGCCCAATATGTTTTCGAAATTATACTAATCAGTCTTTTGTCTCTCATGTACTACCTAAACCAGCCTATTAAAACCCCTAAAGTGCTCTATATTCCGCAGGGTTCGATTAATCAAATTATATCACAATTAAAAGATAAAAATTATGATGTTTGCAAACTTGATACATTTATTTTACGTTTTATTGGAAGCCCGCAGAGTGGTTGGATTAACATGGGCACAACATTCAATACTAAAGCTGATTTTCTTTACAAACTTACTACCGCAAAAGCAGCACTCCAAAATGTAACACTCATTCCTGGCGAGACAACAGACATTTTTTTAAATCAACTAGCAAAAAACCTGCACCTAGACAGAGAGAAACTACAAGAAGCATTTGAGAAATATGCTCCCATAAAAGAAGGGGTCTTTGTACCTGACACCTATAAAATTCCCATAGGTATCTCTGAAGATGAATTAATAACACTACTGCTTAAACTGTCTCTGCAGAAGATGCGAGCAATGTCTATAAAAATATTTGGCTCTTATAGTCAAAAAAAATGGTTTCATTATGTATCAATAGCATCCATTATTCAAAAAGAATCAGCAAACAATAAAGAGATGCCAATAGTAAGTTCTGTGATTCATAATAGACTCAAAAAAAGAATGAAACTACAGATGGACGGAACTCTGAATTATGGCAAATACTCCCACCTTAAAGTAACTCCAAAGAGAATCAGAAATGACCTCTCAATCTACAATACATACATACACAGCGGTGTTCCAGTAACACCTATCTGCAATGTAAGCACAGAGGCAATCAAAGCAGCAATTTTTCCGGCAAGAACAAATTATCTCTATTTTATGAAATCAAAAAACGGAACACATGATTTTACATGTAACTATTCTACACATTTACGCAATATAAGGCGTGCTACAAAATGAAACATATAAAAAATATACATGAATCTTTTTACAAGCTTAGTAAATATTACCTATCTTAGTGTTATTATTAATTTTGTAAAATCCATAGAGATAGAGTATGTATGGATATAAATATTATTCACGAGGACACAACATGTCAAAGATTATTTGGTCAAAGATTGATGAAGCTCCAGCTTTAGCAACGTATTCGTTATTACCGATTGTACAAAAATTTTGTGCAGCAGGTGGTGTAGAGGTAGAAACTAGAGATATCTCTTTATCAGGTAGAGTTATAGCTACAATGGGAGATTATCTTAAAGATGATCAAAAAATAGCAGATGAATTAGCTTATTTAGGTAAAGTTGTTCATCAGGCAGAAGGTAATATTATAAAATTACCAAACATTTCTGCATCAATTCCACAACTTAAAGAGTGTATTGCTGAACTTCAGACAAAAGGTTATGCTTTACCTGAATATCCAGAAAACCCTTCCTCAGATGAAGAGAAAGAGATTCAGGCTAAATACTCAACTTGTTTAGGTTCAGCAGTTAATCCTGTTCTTCGTGAAGGAAACTCTGATCGTCGTGCAGCTGTAGCGGTTAAAAACTTTGCTAAGAAAAATCCACATAAATTACGTCCTTTTGCAGAAAATTCAAAAACGTATGTCGCTTCTATGGATGGAGATGACTTTTATGCAAACGAGCAGTCAATTGTTGTAGACGGTGAGCAAGATGTGACAATAGAGCTTAATGGTAAAGTACTTAAAACTGTTGATGCCAAAGATAAAGAAGTTTTAGATGCTACATTTATGTCAGTAAAAGCTCTACGTGCATTTTTCAAAAAATCTATTGAAGATGCAAAAGCAAATGGTGTTTTATGGTCACTCCACCTTAAAGCAACTATGATGAAAGTGTCTGATCCTATTATGTTTGGTCATGCTGTTGAAGTATTTTTCGCAGATGTATTTGCTAAATATGCAGATGAGTTTGAAAAACTTGGCGTCAATGCAAATCTGGGTCTTGGTGATTTAGAGAAAAAACTTGAAAATTCAGATAAAAAAGATGAAATTTTAGCAGCATTTAAAAATGTAATTAACAATGGTGATGTAAACATTGCTATGGTTGACAGTGATAATGGTATTACAAACTTACACGCTTCAAATGACATTATTATTGATGCTTCACTTCCTGTTGTTATTCGTGATGGCGGAAAAATGTGGAACAAAGATGGAAAAACTGAAGAGTGTGTAGCAGTAATTCCAGATCGTTGTTATGCTAATTTTTATCGTCCAATGGTAGAAGATTGTGTTAAAAATGGTCAATACGATGTAACAACTATGGGTAGTGTTGCAAATGTTGGGCTTATGGCACAAAAAGCTGAAGAGTATGGTTCGCATCCTACAACTATCGAAGCTCCAGAAAATGGGACTATGGAAGTTAAAGATGCATCGGGTAATGTTCTTATGAGTCACAAAGTTGAAAAAGGTGATATTTGGAGAATGTCTCGCGCTAAAGATATTCCAATCAAAGACTGGGTTCGCCTTGCAGTAGAACGTGCTCGTATAGAAAAAGTACCGACTATTTTTTGGTTAGATGAAAATCGTGCGCATGATGCAAATATGATTAAAAAAGTTAATGAGTACCTTAAAGACCACGATACTAATGGTTTAGACATTCGTATTATGGAAGTAGAGGAAGCTACAAAATTCTCTAACGCTCGTGTTAGAGAAGGAAAAAACAGTATCGCTGTAACGGGTAATGTTTTACGTGACTATTTAACTGATATGTATCCAATTTTAGAGCTTGGCACATCTGCAAAAATGCTTTCAATCGTTCCATTATTAGCTGGTGGTGGTCTTTTTGAGACTGGTGCTGGTGGATCTGCTCCTAAACATGTTGATCAATTCCTTTCAGAAGGTCACCTCAGATGGGATTCACTCGGTGAGTTCTTGGCACTTGCGGAATCATTACGATATATTGGGCAGAAGCATCCAAGTGAAAAGCTTGAAGCTGTTATGGCAGCTCTTGATGTTGCAAATAATAGATATCTTGATAACAACAAAGCGCCTTCAAGAAAAGCTGGAGAGCCTGACAATAAAGCTTCTCACTTCTTTGTAGCACAATATTGGGCACAAGATTTAGCTGATAGTGATAATGCTGAACTCTCTACTAAATTTCGTCCTGTTGTGAAAGCTTTAGTTGAGAATGAAAATAAAATCATTGCTGAACTTTTAGCTGCAGAAGGAAGTGCAAAAGATATTGGCGGATATTACAGACCAGATGATGCAAAAGCAGAAGCTGCAATGCGTCCGTCTGCTACGCTTAATGCAATTATTGACGCTATATAATCTCTGATTTTCTATGTACCTTTACGGTACATAGTTTTTCATTTTTTATATGAAACAAATGTAAAAATGTTTTATATAAAAGGTGAAAATTTCACCTTAAAATGATGCTTAGTATACTTAAGCGTATCTAAATAAGCATCATAGTATTTAATATGAAGGGGCGTGTATGAGCCAAGGAAAAAGAGTAGGGAT
This sequence comes from Sulfurimonas sp., assembly GCA_027019325.1. Taxonomy (GTDB): domain Bacteria; phylum Campylobacterota; class Campylobacteria; order Campylobacterales; family Sulfurimonadaceae; genus Sulfurimonas. The sequence goes on along the minus strand of JALUWT010000061.1, from coordinate 9,460 downwards.
AGTAGGTGCTGGTAATGTTGGCGCAACAGTAGCCTATTCACTCGCTATGCTCGGATCTTGTCATGAAATAATTCTTCGTGATAACAAGATAGACGTTGCAAAAGGAAAAGCACTGGATATGTCTCAAGCTGCATCGGCAGTAAGAAGCCATACAGTTGTAAGTGTTGCTGAAGAGATGTCAGATTTAGTTGATTGTGATGTTGTTGTCGTTACTGCCGGAAGTCCAAGACTTCCTGGAATGAGCCGTGATGATTTACTTATGATTAATGCAAAAATCACAAAAGACGTCATTCAAGGAATTGCAAAATATTCTCCTAATGCTATAGTAATTATGGTTTCAAATCCTTTGGACGCCATGACATATGTAGCACTTAAAGAGAGTGGATTTGACAGAAGCCGTGTTATCGGTATGGCTGGAATTTTAGACAGCTCACGTATGGCAGCATTTATTCAAGAAAAACTTGGATACGGCGGAGGACAGATTCGTGCCTCAGTTATGGGCGGTCATGGTGATGATATGGTTCCGCTTCCTCGCTATTCTACAGTTGCAGGCGTACCGCTTACTGATGTTCTCACACACGATGAAATTGATGAGATTGTAGACAGAACACGTCATGGTGGAGCTGAAATCGTAGGTTATTTAAAGACTGGTTCGGCATACTACGCACCTGCAAAATCAACTGCTATTATGGTTGATGCAATTTTAAAAGATACAAAACAGATTCATCCATGTGCAGTTTGCCTTGAGGGCGAGTATGGATATAGTGATGTAGTATCTGGTGTTCCTGTCATGCTTGGGGCTAAAGGTGCTGAAAAGATTATTGAAGTCACGCTCGATGAGCAAGAAAATGCAATGTTTGCACAATCTTGTGCATCTGTACAGACTTTAATAGACACACTTAATAAAAATAATTTTTTTGAAGGGAAATAGAAGATGAAAACGCGTATAGAAAAAGACACAATGGGAGAGATAGAAGTTCCTCTTGATGCTTATTGGGCTGCACAAACACAAAGAAGTATCCAAAACTTTAAGATTGGTGAAGAGAAAATGCCATATGAAATTACTCGCGCATTTTCATATCTTAAAAAAGCAGTTGCCCTTGTGAACAAAGACCTTGGAAAACTTGATGCTAAAAAAGCTGATGCAATTGCTCAAGCTGCGGATGATATGCTGGCTGGAAAACTTGACGGAAACTACCCTCTCGTTGTTTGGCAGACAGGTTCTGGTACACAATCAAACATGAACAACAATGAAGTGCTTGCAAACCGTGCAACAGAAATTTTAGGCGGAAATTTTAGAAAAGAGAAACTTGTGCATCCAAATGATGATGTAAACAAATCTCAATCTTCAAATGACACATATCCAACAGCACTGCATGTAGCTTCTGTTATTGCAGTAGAAGAACAACTCCTTCCTGCTATTGCAAAACTTAAAGCTACGCTACAGGCAAAAAGTGAAGAGTTTGCACATATTGTTAAAATTGGTCGTACACACTTGCAGGATGCTACACCATTAACACTTGGTCAAGAGATTAGCGGTTGGGTTGAGATGCTCAACAAGTCTGAAAAAATGGCAAAAGACTCATTAGAAGCTGTGCGTGAACTTGCTCTTGGTGGAACTGCAGTTGGAACTGGTCTCAATGCACACCCAGAATTAGGTGAGAGAGTTGCAAAAAAACTTTCAGAACTGACAGGACATGATTTTATTACAGCTCCAAATAAATTTCACGCTTTAACATCACATGATGCTCTTGTATTTGCGCATGGTGCGTTAAAAGCACTCTCTGCAGATATGATGAAAATTGCAAATGATGTAAGATGGTTAGCATCTGGTCCGAGATGTGGAATAGGGGAGATAGAAATTCCTGCAAATGAGCCAGGCTCTTCAATTATGCCGGGTAAAGTAAATCCTACACAGAGTGAAGCGGTTACAATGGTAACATGCCAAGTTATGGGCAATGATACGACTATCGGTTTTGCGGCTTCTCAAGGTAACTTTGAACTCAATGTTTTTAAACCTGTAATTGCGTATAATTTTTTACAATCAGTAAGACTTTTAAGTGATTCAATCGTTTCATTTAATGACAATGCTGCTATTGGTATCAAGCCGGTTGAAGATAAAATTGATTATTACTTAAATAATTCACTTATGCTAGTAACTGCACTGAATCCATACATAGGGTATGAAAATGCTGCAAAAATTGCAAAAACAGCACATGCAAACAACTCAACACTTAAAGAGACAGCTATAGAGCTTGGTCTTTTAACTGCTGAGCAGTTTGATGAGTATGTTAAACCAGAGGAAATGATTGCACCTAAAGCTTAAAGGCCGATGCAATGAAAACCATTTTAAAACAAGGAGATTAAATGAATGTACATGAGTATCAAGCGAAACAGATTTTTGCTAAGTATGGTGTTCCAACACCAAAAGGTATAATGGTTGAAAGCGTTAAAGACGCAGTTACTGCTGCTGAGCAGCTAGGTGGTCCGGTATGGGTTGTAAAAGCACAAATCCATGCAGGTGGACGTGGTCTAGGTGGCGGTGTTAAACTTGCTAAGAGTCTTGAAGAAGTTGAAGAGTTAGCTAACGAAATACTCGGAATGACTTTAGTAACACACCAAACTACTGCTGAAGGTAAACTTGTTCAAAAGCTTTACATTGAAGATGGAGCAGACATTAAAGACGAATTTTATCTTTCTGTTGTTTTAGACAGAAAATTAGAAATGCCTTTAATCATGGCATCAACTGAGGGTGGAATGAATATTGAGGATGTTGCTGAAAAGACTCCTGAAAAAATCATTACAGTGCCAGTTGACCCATCTATCGGTTTTCAAGGTTTCCATGGTCGTGAGCTAGCATTTGGTCTGGGTGTTACAGACAAAAATGAGCAAAAAAACATTATTAGTTTTGCATCAAAACTTTATAAATTATATATGGAAAATGATGCAGAATTAATCGAGATCAATCCACTTGTAAGAACTGGAAATGGTGAGTTTTTAGCACTCGATGGCAAAATGGGATTTGACAATTCTGCTCTTGGTCGTCATCCTGATATCGCAGCGATGAGAGACTTAAGTGAAGAAGATCCAGATGAAGTTGAAGCTTCTAAATATGGTCTCTCTTATGTTGCTCTTGATGGTGAGATTGGCTGTATGGTAAACGGTGCCGGTCTTGCAATGGGTACTATGGATACAATCAATCACATGGGTGGAACTCCTGCAAACTTCTTAGATGTTGGCGGTAGCGCAAATGCAGAGACTGTTGCAAAAGGGTTTGAGATTATTCTTAAAAACCCAAATGTAAAAGCTATTTTTGTAAATATTTTTGGTGGTATCGTAAGATGTGATCGTATTGCTAATGGTATTATCGAAGCAACTAAAATTACTGATGTTAATGTTCCTGTTATTGTTCGTCTTGATGGAACAAATGCACCAGAAGCTGCTGAAATTCTTAAAAACGCAAATATAGCCAACCTCATAGTTGGTAATGATTTAGGTGACGGTGCAGCGAAAGCTGTAGCTGCTGCAAAAGGAGAATAATTAAATATGTCAATTTTAGTAAATAAAGATACAAAAGTAATCGTTCAAGGTTTTACAGGAAAAGAGGGTACTTTCCATGCTGAGCAATGTCTTGCTTATGGAACACAAATTGTTGGTGGTGTTACACCCAACAAAGGTGGTCAAGAGCATTTAGGTAAACCCGTTTTCAACACTGTTGCTGAAGCTGTAAAAAGTACAGATGCAACTGTAAGTATGATTTTTGTTCCACCTGCATTTGTTGGTGACGCTGTAATGGAAGCTGCTGAAGCTGGGATAGAGCTTGCTGTTATTATTACAGAAGGGGCTCCGGTAAAAGATATGCAAATGGCAAAAGCGTATGCAACAAAACACAACATGAAAACTATTGGGCCAAACTGTCCTGGTATTATTACAGCTGAAGAGTGTAAAATTGGAATTATGCCTGGTATGATTTTCAAAAAAGGTAATGTCGGACTTATCTCAAAATCTGGTACACTTACTTATGAAGGTGCAAATCAGGTTGTAAAAGAAGGTTTTGGAATTACTACCGCTGTTGGTATTGGTGGAGATCCAATTATTGGACTTTCGTACAAGCAAATTTTACCAATGTTTGAAGCAGATCCTGAGACGGAAGCAATCGTTATGATTGGTGAAATCGGTGGAGATCTTGAAATTCAAGCGGCTAAACTCATTAAAGAGCAAATTACAAAACCAGTTGTAGCATTTATTGCAGGGCAAACTGCTCCTAAAGGTAAAACTATGGGGCATGCTGGAGCAATTGTTTCAGGAACTGCAGGAACTGCGAAAGAGAAGATGGATGCACTTGAAGCTGCAGGCGTTAAAGTCGTAGTTTCACCGGCTGAAATTGGTAAAGCAGTAGCAGAAGTATTAGCTAATAAATAATTTTTTATTTTTGTGTGAGCCTCTTAACGTAACTTTTTGTTACTGCCGAGGGGCGATAGGAACACATTTTAGAATATAATTACCAAAACTTAGATACTCTATGAGTAGAAAAGTAATATACAAATTTAATTTGTATTTAAATAATAGGAGAATAAATGGGAACTTTTAAAACTGAAAACCCAGGCGATCAACCTGTATGGGTTAATACTAGCAACTGTAAAGCATGCGATATTTGTGTATCTGTATGTCCTTCAGGTGTACTTGGAATGGTATATGAAAAAACTTCAACACTTGGTGCAATGATTTCCATTGATCATCCTGAAGCATGTATTGGATGTAATGAGTGTGAACTCACATGTCCTGATTTTGCTATTTATGTTGCAGACAGAAAAGAGTTAAAAGCTGCAGGAAAAAGTTTTGCCAAATTAACGGATGAATCTAAAAAGAGACAAGAAGCAATTGTTGCAAACAATTATATGTCTTTATCACAACAAGGAGCTAAATAATGGCAAGAGAAGTAATTTCAACTGGTAATGAACTTGCTGCAAAAGCAGCAGTAGAAGCTGGTGCAAGATTTTTTGGTGGGTATCCAATTACTCCATCTTCAGAAATTATGCACGTTTCTTCAGATATGTTACCAAAAGTTGGTGGGACTGCAATACAAATGGAAGATGAAATCGCTGGTATTTCAGCTGCACTAGGTGCTTCAATGACTGGTGTTAAATCATTTACTGCGACTTCAGGTCCTGGTATTTCACTTAAAGCTGAACAAATTGGGCTTGCATTTATTGCTGAAATTCCATTAGTTATCTTTAATGTTATGCGTGGTGGTCCATCAACTGGTCTTCCAACTCGTGTTTCTCAAGCAGATATTGGTCAGGCACAATACCCAACACATGGTGATTATGCATCTATTACTTTATGTGCTGGTTCATTAACAGAGTGTTATACTCAAAGTGTTCGTGCATTTAACCTAGCGGAAAAATACATGACTCCTGTATTTATGCTTCTTGATGAGACTATTGGGCATATGCACGGAAAGGCAATGCTTCCTGATATGGAAGAGATTGAAGCTGCTATTGTAGATCGTGAAAAATTTCATGGTAACCCAGCAGATTACAAGCCGTATGATGTTCCTATGAACAAACCTGCGGTACTTAATCCTATGTTTGAAGGATACAAATACCATATTACAGGTCTTCACCATGGTGATGAAGGTTTCCCAACTGAAGATGCAGAACAATGTGAATTTAACATTGAGCGTCTAGTCGGAAAAATCAATACTGTACACCTTGAAAATGATGGTCTTGATGACTTACCAGACTACGAAGAAGTTGATTTGGATGATGCTGATGTTTGTATCATCGCATATGGTTCCATTGCACTTGGTGCTTATGAAGCTGTTAAAAAACTTCGTTCAGAAGGCATTAAAGCAGGTCTTTTTAGACCGATTATGCTCTGGCCATCTCCAATCAAAAGATTAGAAGAGATTGGTAAGAAATTTGAAAATAGAATTATGGTTACTGAACTTAATATGGGTCAGTACTCAAAAGAGATTGAGCGTGTTATTAAGCGTAACGATTTCACTACTTTATTAAAAGCGAATGGTCGTCCAATCGCACCTGCTGAAATGGTAGCAAAAGTTAAGGAGATGATGTAATGGCATTTAATTATGATAAATATTTACGTGTAAACAAAATGCCGACACTATGGTGTTGGGGATGTGGTGATGGTGTTATTTTAAAAGCGACTATCCGTGCAATCGAAAAAATGGGATGGGATATGGACAATGTCTGTGTTGTATCTGGTATTGGTTGTTCTGGACGTTTTTCATCATATATTGACTGTAACACTGTTCACACTACGCACGGTCGTACTGTTGCATATGCAACAGGTGTTAAACTTGCTAAGCCGCACGCAAATGTAATTGTTGTTGCAGGTGATGGTGATGGTCTTGCAATCGGAGGTAACCATACTATTCATGGTTGTAGAAGAAATATTGATTTAAACTTTATTTTAATCAATAACTTTATTTATGGTCTTACAAATTCTCAAACATCTCCAACAACACCTCGTGGTTTTTGGACTGTTTCTCAAAAGAATGGTAACATCGACCCAACATTCAATGCTTCTAATCTAGCAATAGGTGCAGGAGCTTCTTTTGTAGCTCGTGAAGCTATGACAGACCCTAAAAAATTAGAAAAGATTCTTGTAAAAGCTTTTTCTCATAAAGGCTTTAGTTTCATAGAAGTACTTTCTAACTGCCATATCAACCTTGGACGTAAGAACAAAATGCTTTCTGCTATGGATAACCTAAAATGGATTGATGATATTACTTTACCACTTAAAAAATGGGAAGCACTTGAAGATCCGATTGAAAAAGAGAATATCCTTCCTACAGGTGTACTAAGAGAAGTTGATCAAGAAGAGTACTGCGAAATGTATGCAGAGATTCAAAAAGCCGCAAAAGGCGAACGTGGAAAAATCACTCAAGCTGATTTTGAAAAAAAACTATAAGGAGCTATAGATGAGACATACTTTAAGATTTACTGGTGTCGGTGGGCAGGGTGTTTTACTTGCTGGTGAGATTATGGCTGCTTGTAAGATTAAAAACGGCGGTTACGGTTTAAAAACGGCTACATATACTTCTCAGGTTCGTGGTGGTGCAACAGTTGTTGATATCACACTTGATGATGAAGAGATTCGTTATCCATATGCAAATGAAGGTGAAATTGATTTTATGCTTTCTGTTGCAGATGTATCTTATCACCAATTTAAAAATGGTGTAAGACCTGGAAACAGAATCGTTGTTGATCCAAATCTTGTTCATCCAACTGATGAAGATAGAAAAACTTGGGAAATCATAGAGATTCCTATTATTACAATTGCAAAAGAAGAGGTTGGTAATGTTATTACTCAATCTGTTGTTGCTCTTGCAATTACAAATACTATGACTGGTGTACTTCCAGAACAGTCTTTAATAGAAACTATGCTTTCTAAAGTTCCTGCAAAAGTTCACGCAGCGAATGAAAAAGCATACGCATTGGGTAAAGCATACGCTTTAGATGCAATGGGAACTAAATAAAAATACTTTTTTAGAGGCAGTGCTCATTTGAGCCTGCCTTTTTTTATTCTATCTAGTTAATATTAAATAGTATTAACTAGATTCTATTACTTTCCCAAAAGAAATCAACATGTTTTTCAAATTGTGTAGATAAAGCATTAGTGGATTTTGAATCAAATCTCAGTACCGTAACCTGCAATCTGATGTAGAATAGGGTGCTTATAAACTCATATGCCATAAGCATTGGATCTGCTGAGCGTATAAGCCCGTTTTGCATCATCAAAAAGAAACCCTCAGAGAGAACCTTTACACTTTTATCGTGAAATTCACTCATAAACTGCTCTCTAAGCTCTTGACTCTGCATAAGCTCAATCATTAACAGTCTAAACATATTTTCGCTGTTCTTATCAAACGTAAGCATCTTATACTGCATAGTAAATTTTTGTAAAAAAGGTTTTCCTCGCAGTGCTAACTCTTTGATTTCACTCTCAGAGAGAGAAAAGGGCGATGAAAATATGTCACGCGCTACCTCTAAAAATATCTCTTCCTTATTTTTAAAATGATTATACAGCGCGCTCTCTCTTATACCTACTTCTGCAGCTATTTTACGTACACTCGCACCTCTATACCCCAACTGTGAGAAGAGGGTAGTTGCTATTTTTAAGATCTTTTGTTTTGTTTTAGCACCTTTGTTTTTATCCCTATTTTCCGTCATTTGAAGCTCCTTTTATATTGATGAACAATTGTTAATTTAATTGTAATTATATATGAACAACTGTTAATTTAAACTTATGCGCTTATGAACAACTGTTCATACTGAAGTATTTAAAAAAGAACAGATGTTCATGGTTTGATTTAGGAGCATAAATGATTTATTGAGTATAATTTCATTAGGTATAGGAGATAGTTACTTGAATCACTTCAAGAGGAAAGTCCGAGCTGCTGTAAGACAGTGTTCCATTTAACGAATGGCCGTAGCAATACGAGGGAAAGTGCAACAGAAATTAGACTTCTACATTATGTAGTAAAGGTGAAAAGGCGGTGTAAGAGACCACCAGTCTTTATGGCAACATAGAGAGCTTGTAAACCCAACATGGCAGCAAGAAACAGATGGTCAGCGTCTTACAATGCTATTGTTTCGCTAGAGGTATATTGTAAAATATACAGTAGATTAATGCTATCACTACAAAACTCGGCTTATTCTATACCTATATTTATACTGCATAACAAAAAAGAAGGAAGCAATATATGAAAATTCTAAGCTCTTTGATTATATTTTTGTTTCTCAATGCCTGTGCAATGACTCCACAAATCAATCAAATAGGTGATACAGAGTTAAATATAAGCTATAAAGGAACTACGCTTGTTTCTGGCTTAGGAAAAAGAGTTTACACCAACAAAATACAATTATCTAATATTAATATATATCAAACTATATACCAAATAAATAATCATTATCTTAGTTATGAATATGCAAGAGCTTCAAGCGGATATAAATTTACAAAAGGCGTAAAGCGTTCTGTATCTATTATCTTTGATACTAATGCGTATGATTTGGAGTACAGAAGAGGGAACATCTACTTATTTATATTGCATTCAAAGAGTGCCAATCCGATATATCTCATAGTTGAGAATGTAAATTCTTCAGCATTAAAGTTAGTATATGGATTCAATAAAACAAATTACGAAGCAATCAAAAAAGCACTGCGAGAGAATAAAGCAATAACAAATACAAATAGTGCATATAAAAAAGATACTACTACATTGACAGCAAAGAACACTTCAAACATTATACGATCAAGATGGACTCCAAAAATCATCATTATGGATCAATTAGTTTCCAAACCTATAGGAAGAGGTCCAATTGGAAGAAGATAATTTTTTCAAGAGAATTTACATTATGTTATCTAAAGTAAAATATGTATTACATATATAGTTGACAATGTCATATAAATAAGTATATAATCATTTTAT
>JALUWT010000060.1 GCA_027019325.1 Sulfurimonas sp. | reverse complement strand
CAATTTAGCTCCCATACAGGCTCATCATAATTATAACGGCTTCAACGAGAAAATCAATCTACATCAAACCGACTCTTTGAGTATGATTATACTCTTCTTGAGTGGTTAGATGTATTATACAAACGAGAGTAGTGTGGAAATGCATATTTCTACCAAAACCGACTAATTTCAATTAAGCCATCCGTGCCTTCATAATTTCTAGCACTGCTATACCTCCAATGTTTAGCTTCATCGACATAGCCCCGTTTTATAGGATTGTTATGAATATAATTTATTCGCTCACGCATCATCTTGTCACTCTGTATAAGTTTTGGAGCAATTCCCTCTTGCCATAGCTGATAGGTAGCCGTTTTCTTATGAGCTTTTTTATAAAATGCAAGTTGGTCTAATATCATCTTTGCATTTTCTTTTTGTAAATATTTGAGTATTTCTTTAGCTGTAAAAGATTTAAATCTTGCCATCGACTTTCCAATGTCATCACTAGAAGCTATAAGGTGGAGATGATTTTCTAAAATAACATAGGCATAAATTTGAAGATTATCGGTTGTTTGAAGGTATTTTAAGCTCTCAAATATTATATCTGTAGTTTGTACTCTTGTAAAGATTGGAATCCAATGGAGTATGGTACAAGTTACAAAGTGTGGTGCTGTGGGTTCATATATTTTGTATCTACTTCTTCCCATAGTTCTACCTTTTTTGTATATTTTAGTAGGGTTGCTATGAGTACCTTGATTTTATGTCATTTTGTTATTTTTTTATAAACTTACTCGTACGCTCCAGCTCACACTCGCTCCCATGCTCCTGCGTGGGAGTGTGTATTTTGGTTCTTACTTTTTTGTTTATTCTTATTGTGTAGGCGTTCCCATCGGGGACGATGGGAACGAGGGGTTCTTACACAGGTGAATATCTCAAAAAAGAGTTAGCTCTGCACAAATAAAGAAAAAACTAAAATATTAATGTTATAATTTACTTATTGTTAGAAATTGGTAGGGTTGATGCAGAAGAAGTTTGATATTTTAGTTGTTGACGATGTGAGTGAAAATATTAAAATAGCTATTGGTATTTTAAAAAATGAAAAATATAATTTTTCCTATGCTTTGAGTGGAAAATCTGCCATAGAGATTTTAAAAACAAAACGCTTCGATTTAATCCTCCTTGATGTTATGATGCCTGAAATAGATGGTTTTACCCTCTGCAAAATGATAAAAAAAACCCCTGTACTCAAAGATATTCCCATTATTTTTGTGACAGCTGTTTCTGAGATAGAGTATATGCAAGAGGGCTTTAAACTTGGTGCTGTAGATTACGTCACCAAGCCGTATCACTCCATAGAACTCAGAGCGCGTGTTGCCAATCATCTCGAACTTTACAGATACCGGCAGGAACTCTCTTATCACAACAAAGAGTTAGTTCGTGATATACAGCATGAAAGAGATCAGCATCTCTCTGAGCTTGAGTTGGCACAAAAAGAGATTATCTATATTCTTTCAGAAATTATGGCTTCAGACAGTGGTGAAACTGCTGAACATGTGAAGCGTGTAGCCGATATATCAAAAGAGTTGGCAATATTAGAAGGGCATCTGACGCATGAGCAGATACATACTATCTACCTTGCTTCTCCTCTGCATGACATAGGAAAAGTTGTTATTGATAACTCTATACTGCATAAAAATGCAAAACTGACGGATGAAGAATTTTATGTTATGAAAAAGCACCCTAGCTATGCTTTGAAGATTTTAAGTAAGTCAAAAAGTGAACTGATTAAAGCAGCTGCCGTCATTGCATATGAGCATCATGAAAATTGGGATGGCTCAGGATATCCAAAAAGTCTGCAAGGTGAAGATATACATATTTATGGTAGAATTGTAGCAATAGCAGATGTTTTGGATGCCTTGACACATAAGCGTTCTTATAAAGAAAAGTGGAGCTTTGAGAAAGCGGCACGTTACATTATAGACCTCTCTGGTATAAAGTTTGATCCAAGGTTGATACGATTGTTTGAAAATAATTTAGAAGTATTTAAAGAGATGGTGGAAGAGTAAGTATGAGTACAAATGAGTTAATAATATTTGGAGTAGTTATTGCCTCTATCACTATTGTATTTTTTGTTATATTACATGTTTTCAGATCAAAACAAAAAGAGAGTATTGCTGCGCTAGAAGATGAGATTTATAATCTCAAAGCTAAAATTATAGACCAAGAAAAGATTATTAAACATGCGACCAACAGCACAGGTGGTCGTTTAGCACTTGATCAGATAAAAAAGATAGAGTCGTTAGAAGCAGAGATAAAACGACAAAAACAACGTGTTAAAAATGCCAAAGCAATTGCACAGGAAGCACATAAAGTAAAATCGGATTTTTTCTCAAACATCAGGCATGAGATTCGCACACCGATGAACTCCATTATTGTATTTGCTGAGCTTCTAGTAGAAGAGAGTAAAGTTCCAAAGATGCAAAATTATGCAAAAAACATTTATAATGCAGGAAAAAAACTTTTAGAGATGATAGATGATATCATTGAACTCTCTAAAGTTGAAAGCGGAACATTTACTCTAGAAGAAAAGCCCGTTGATATTAAGTCTTTAATTCAAAACATTGTAAAAGCTCAAAGAGAAGAGGCTATGCGAAAAGGCTTAGAACTTACTTTAGATATTGATGACGACCTGCCTGAATCGCTCATGTTGGACGAATCAAAGATAGAAGATATTTTTACAAACCTCATAGAGAATGCTGTAAAGTTTACAGAGAGAGGTTTTGTACATGTTAAGCTTGAAGAAAATGGTAAAGATATTGTAAAAAATTCTGTCAATATGTCACTGACAGTAGAAGACAGCGGAGTTGGTATTAGTGATGAAAATAGAGATAAAATCTTTGAAATTTTTGAGCAATCTGGACAAAAAGAAACAACAGCAGGAGTAGGGCTTGGACTCTCTATAAATAAGAGAATGGCTAAGCAGATGAAAGGGGATATCTTTTTAGATTCTCACATAGGCAAAGGTTCAAAATTTGTCTTTTCTGTTGTGGGTGTAGAAGTAGTGCTTTTAAGTGCTGAATCAAAAGATTTTAATGCTGATATGATTGACTTTTCACTTGTTAAACCTGAAGGCGGTGCGATTATGGTCGTTGATGAGAGTACGGATGTAAGAAATGTTGTTAGAGATTCATTTTTTGAAAGTGCCTTGAAGGTACTCTCCTTTGATAACCCAAGAGATGCTATAGATACGCTAAAAAGTACACAGGTAGATATGATACTCATCGACATAGATATGCTGATTAGTGATGATAATGCCGTGTCAAAAATTTTAAAAGGTATCAGCAGTGCGCCTGTTGTCACACTCACTGAAAAAAGAATAAAAGATGTTGACCTGAGAGGTTCCGCGGCAAAGATTGCAGGGCACTTGAAAAAACCACTGTTAAAATCTGAGCTTTTTAAAATCTCTTTACATGTTCTAAACAGCTCTAAAGACGCACCCCATAGGCTGATTTCTGATGATGAAAGCAGTTTTGAACATCTTGATAAAGCACAGATAGAGCGTTTTTTCGCACTAGCACCGAAAAAACTCAATGGCCTGTATAATCACTCTAGTACAACAAATGACCTAGGTACTATCAAACTTTTTGCGGAAGAACTTTTAAATCTCTCTTTGGAGTGTGATATTCAGGAGTTGGCACAGTATGCAGATGAACTTCTTGTGAAAATCAATCTCTACGAAATTGATGCTATCAATAAAATGCTGCACCAATACAGAGAAAAAATTTCGCAATTAAAAAAATCTGTTGTATAATTCGAAAAAAATTAAAGGCTCAAAATGTCAGTATATGTTTTTGGACACAAAAATCCGGATAGCGACTCTATCGTTGGTGCAATCTCTTTGTCATATTTGAAAAATCAGGTAGAAGAAGAAGCTTATATTCCAGCTCGTCAGGGTGATATCTCTGCTGAGACAGAGTTTATTTTAGAAAAGTTCGCTCACGCAGACAAAGTTCCTGAATTAAAGACTTCTGTTGCAGGGGAGAAAGTATTTATCGTAGATTCTACTGATAGAGCGCATTTTCAAGATGACATAGATGAAGCGACAATCCTCGGAATCGCAGATCACCATAAACTAGGGGATCTGCAGACAAATACTCCGCTTGAAGCCTGGATACGCCCTATAGGATGCTCGAACACTGTTATTTATGAAATGTATAGAGCATATGGTGTAGAAGTGCCACAGGACATCGCAGGTATGATGATGATGGCGATTTTAAGTGATACAGTAATCTTCCGCTCACCAACTTGTACAAAAGTAGACACAAAAGCTGTCAAAGAACTCGCTGCAATAGCAGGTATAGAAGATTATAAGCAACTCGCTATGGATATGTTCATCGTAAAATCTGCAGTTGACGGCGCAAGTGCAAGAGACTTAAATACAAGAGATTATAAAGAGTTTGATATGAACGGCACAAAGGTTGGTGTTGGGCAATTAGAGATGGTAGATATCTCTGTACTTGAGCCGCGTGAAGAGGAGTTGATGGAAGATATGAAAAAGATGAAAGAAGAAAACGGTCTGCATACTGTTCTCATTCTTTTAACAGACATTATGAAAGAGGGCTCAAAACTTTTAGTTGTGAGTGATGATGCCTCAAAAATTGAGAAAGCTTTTGATATAAAACTAGAAAATAATAAAGTCTGGCTTGACGGTGTCTTAAGCCGTAAAAAACAGGTCATCCCTTTCGTTCAACCGCAATTCTAACTTTTTCTTTAGCTCTTTGAAGTCATCCTTTTCTTTGGCTTCAAGAGCATATATAATTCTGTCAACAACTCTGTCTCTGCCAAGATAAGGCACCATAGTTTTAAAGAGGGTATCTTCATTTGTGCATTTACGTACTTGTTGCAGTAGCGGTGAATCTTCTTTTTTTTCTCTCTTATCTGTATACATTTTATAGAGTAAAAAAATGATGCCGGCAGTTAGAAGCCCTAAAAGATAAAAAAGTGCCTTTTGTGTCATAGTTGTCTCCTTTTTGAGATGTTTGTCTTCAATGATGTTGATATGCAATGCCTGTGTGGCAGTCATTTGCACATTGTGTGTCGTTTTGTCGTAGTAACGAAGAGAGAATGAGGGAATGACATAATCTTTCTCGGAGATAATAGTAAAGATTTTTTTGTAAAGAGTGTCAGTAACTTTTTTACTTCTCACTTCATAAACAGTTGTGTTTTTAATATTGAGATGCAGGGCATCAAGGTTGTCAATATTGCCGCTTCCTTCGAGATAAAGTGTAAGGATGAGTGGTTTCTTGGCATGCAGAGTGTCTTTGTTTATACTTGCATGGAGTTTGTAATTTCCGATGCAAGAGATGCCTTGAGGCAGTGCTTTTACATCTATAAAGAGTGCATTGGAGTAGATTGTTAGATGTTTTGTATGTCTGTTTTTAGAGATCTCTACTTTGACTTTTGATGCCTTGAGTGGAAGTCTGCCGATTTTTTGCGCTTTGAGCTCATAAGTGAGCTCTTCAACATCCTTTCCTTCTCTGTTTACATACTCTTTTGAAGCTGTCTGCGTTAGTGTAATATCTTTAAAATGAGGTTCTATAAGCTCATAATTTTCCAGATCAGCATAGCTAAAAACAACTTTTAAAATCGCTGTTTCACCAAGATATATACTCTCTTTATCCAGATGCATTTGCAAATCAAAATCTTTAGAGACTGTTTTGCTTACCTTTTTAAGGGTGACTTTTTTAGTTTGTGTCTTTTCTCTTTTGTTGTCTATACAAAATGTGAATGAAGGGATGCTCAAACTTTTCTTTGGGTAGAGTCTGTACTTAATGCTTAATTTTGTAGCCTGTTTATACTCTATGAGAGTAGCTTCTCGTGAAGTTTTTACAAGCTCTACGAGATAACCGTCAATTTCAGATATCTTTGGCGCTTGAATATCAAACCCTTTAGCCACCAAAGTAAATTCAAGAGGCTCTCCTTCATAAATGGACTGTGGCGCGATGATAGCTACACTTCCATAGAGATTGAGAGATAAGAGTAGAAGTAAGAGTCTAAAAATCATTTTGGGCATTTTTACTTATCCTTTTTGTATCGAGTTTGCGTAAAAACAGTGGAGTCTGTTTATGCTTGAGCAGCTGCATCCATTTTTCTTCCTCGGAGAGCACCATATCTTGTAGTGTAACGGTGAAATTGGAGCTGACGGCAGAAGGTGTATCCTTTTTCCAAATGCTTAGTTTTGGAAATCCTTTTCGAATTGTTTTGTTTTTGCTTTTTTGTTTTTTTAATCTTTGTAAGATTTTATTTGTTATGTCAAGATTCTCTTTTGTAGCGCTGTTTTTGGAGATGGCAAAAGATTTTTCATAGTATTTTTTTGCAAGAGTAAGTTTTTTTTGCTGAAAATAACAGTTGGCGATATTGTGCAGTGCTTTAGCATTGAGTTTGAGATTGTTTGAGAGGACTTTTTTATACATTTTTAAAGCCTGTTTATACTCTTTTTTTTTATAGAGCGCATTGGCAAGGTTGTAAAGCGTCTCTTTCTTTGGCGGAAGTGTTTTGTAGAGTGCAATGGTCTGTTTATAGTTCCTGTCTTTGTAGCAATTCTGTGCTTTTGATATCTTATAGAAATCAAGTAGACCTGCCTCTGCTGTATTTGGAATAGATTGTAGAACTGTAAAGAGTAAAAGAAGATGTGCGTTTTTAAACGATGAAAAGATGTAGAGCAGCAGCAAAAGTGCAAGAAAAAGAGGATATGCAAAAAGTTCTCTATGTGCTTTTGTTTTAGAAAGGGATGTTACTTTTCTCTGTGCCTCTCTTTGAATTCGTGCAAGGATTTTGTCAATGTCCTGTGAACCAAGAGTGTAGTTTTCATACAAAGCGCCACTTTGTAAAGAGAGTTTTTTTGTATTCTCAGAGCCAATTCCTATGGAGTAAAGGGAGAGATTATTTTGTTTGAGGTAGGCGCTCTCTTCTTTGAAATCACTCTTTTTTCCGCCGTCACTGAGAAGTAAAATATTTTTGTTTGTCTGCTCTTGAAGGAGTTCATTTGCGCCTTCTATCGCTGCAAATATGTTTGTTCCTTCTCCCGGTGTCTGCTTGAGATCAGCTTGACGAAGCATTGTCGCTATGGCAGGGAGATTTTCACTGATTGGGTAGGCAAGGTAGGCACTATTAGTAAAAAAGAGTATGCCTATCTGTAGATTCTTTGCGTGAGCAAGCAGGATTTGTACTTTTTCTTTCGCAAATGTCAAACGGTTTGGATAGATATCTTTTATCTGCATTGATTTAGAAACGTCTATGGCAATGACAAGTGGTATGGAGGCTGTTTGAGAGAAGTTTTTTGCATCTGTAATCGGTCTGGAAAGAGAGAGAATGAAGAGTGCAATGACGAGTAAAAAGAGTCGGTATTTTCTTTGAGAGTTTTTTGTCCCTTTGCTGCTGCTGATTTTTTTTAACACTGCAGGTGTGAAAAATCTCTCCAAGCCCTGTCTCTGCATAAAAGAGAGTAGAAAAAGACCAAGAGGCAGTAAGAGCAGATATAAAAAAGGAGTATAGAGAAAAAACATCTTAAAGCTCTCTCTTTTTAAAACCAAGAAGTGCAAGTAAAAGTGCCGCCACGAGAGCAACTGCTAGAAAATAAAAATAGATTTGGATGGTCTCTTTGTTCTTTGGTGTTTGTATGTTGGATTTTTCAAGTTTGTCTATACTTTTGTAGACTGCGGTTAAATCATTTTTATTTGCAGCTGAGAAATTTTTGGCATTTGTCTCTTTTGCGATGAGTTTGAGCAGATTGTTGTTACCTTTTCCAATGGAGACAGTATAGACCTTGATGTGGTATTTTTTCGCGTATTTGAGCGCTATTTCAAGAGGGATTTTGCTACCGACATCTTCACCGTCACTCAGAAGGATGATGACTTTTGACTTGGACTTGCTGTTTTTGAGCATTTCTGTAGCACTTGCAATACTGTCAATCAGGGCGGTATTTTTACCAATGATGCCGACTTTGAGCTGTTTTATGATTGCTAGAGCCATTTTATAATCATAACTCAGCGGTGCAGCAGCACTGCTGTAATCTCCAAAGACTACGATGCCGATTCTATCTTTTTTTCTTTGCTCTACAAATGCTTTGACAACCTCTTTCACAGCTTCCAGACGTGTCTGCTCGTAATCATCTTCATTAAAGCCGTAGAGACTCATAGAGCCGCTTGTATCAAGACTCAAAACGATGTCAATACTGTTTTTGTGATTGCGTGGAACTGTTTGTGTGACAGTGGGTGTAGCAAGCGCAATAACGGCGAAAATAAGCATACACCATTTTAAAAAGAAGCGTAGATAGTTCTTCGCAGTTTGCGGATGTGCATAGAGATAGATGTGTTTTGGTATGTAATATGATACCTTTTGGGGTTTAAAATAGAGTTCTAAAATAATAAAAAGAGAAAGAAAGAGCAGGAAATAGGGCTCTTGAAGATGAAAGTCATTCATGATACTTTCTCCTGTACATTTTTTATAAAGAGCTTCAGTACTGTTTGTATATTTTGCGGCAGTGGGGTTTGTCCGTCTCTGTATTTATATGGCTGTAGAAGAGTTTGCATTTGGGCTAAAAGTGCCTTTTGCTCTTCTGTTGTTGCCAATGCTTTGGCATAGTACTCTATCTTGTAGGCACTCTGTTTGGCATCTGTAAAATCACACTGCTGAAGAATTTTGAGAAAAAGAACTGTTTGTCTATTTCTGCTCTTTTCATATCTTTTGTAAAAAAACAACAGGAGTGTAAAACAGATATAAAGAGTACAAAAGAGTAGCAATAAAAAAAGATAAAAAGAATTATCAGGAATTTCTACAGAAGGAAATATATCATGGATCATACAAAACTCATTAAAGAGAGTATCTTTTGTGACGGATTTTCATCTGTGTAGATTTTTACAAAACGAATACCGAGTGCTTTGAACTTTGTATGTAAAATGTCATCATTACGCAGCATATTTTTTTCTATCGTTTTGGCAGCTTTTTTATCTAGTTTTATAACTTTGTTTGCATTGGATGCAGGGTCTGTTATATTGAGTTCTCCGATGGCGTGAGGTATTTCTTCAAACTTATCTCTTATGATAATAACAACAAGTTCATGCTTTTTTGACAACACATTGAGATCCATATCTGCTGCATCGAGAAAGTCACCTATCAAGAAAAGAAGAGAACGCTTTTGAATTTTTTTATAGAGTTCTACAGTAAGCTGTTTCCATAGAACTTCTTTGTGCATATAATCATAAGCGGCAATTTTTTCAGCCAGAGTCCGTACGCTAAAAAGCTGTTTGATGCGCTGTGTTGTCAAAGAGACACTGTCGTTACAGATATAACTCTCAAAAGGATCATTTTGTTTGACGCAACTGTAGCTAAGCAGTGCGCAAACCTCATTGAGAAGTTCACTTTTCAATCTTTTTGTGCCAAAATAGAGAGAACTTGAGAGCAGTGGGGCGATGACGATGTTGAGCTCTTTTTGCTGGTGAAAAAGTTTGACGTGCGGTTTGCCTATCTTTGAGCTGATAATCCAGTCGATATATTTGATGTCATCACCACTTTGATACTCACGCAATTCTACAAAATCATAGCCTGAACCTGTGGCTTTAATGTTGTTCTCTCCAACAATGGAACTGTAGACCTCTTTTTGCGCTTTTATGAGCATAAGTCCGAGCGTTTTGTCTGTCTGTAAGAGTTCTTGAATCATTGCCATCCCTTGTACTTGTTAGGGTACAGGAATTCCTTCAAGAATTTTAGTGGCAAGGTAGTCGGTATCAATTCCATCTGCAATGGCTTCATAAGAGAGAATGATTCTGTGACGTAAAATATCTTTTATGCACAATGCAATATCTACAGGAGAAACAAAATCATGGCCTCGCAAATAGGCTCTTGCTTTTGCTGCTTTTATCATATCTATGGTAGCCCGCGGGGAAGCACCAAAGTTGATGTACTTTGCAATGGTATCTAAGCCATACTTTTGAGGGTCTCTTGTCGCAAATACAAGCCGGACGATGTAGGCCTGAAGCTCATCATCTAAAAAGATATCTTGAACCTCTTTTTTAATGTTCTTTAAATCTTCAGCGTCTAAGAGAGAGTTTATTGTTTCAAAACTTGAATTTGCAGCCTTTTTGGCGATTTCAAACTCTTCACTTTCACTATTATAGCCGACAACTATTTTGAACATAAATCTGTCAAGTTGTGCTTCTGGAAGTGTGTAAGCCCCTTCTTGTTCTATGGGGTTTTGAGTTGCGAGAACTAAAAAAGGGTCTTCTATGCTAAAACTCTCATCACCTATAGTGACTTGTCTCTCCTGCATCACTTCAAGGAGTGCAGATTGAACTTTTGCAGGAGCACGGTTTATCTCATCTGCTAGCAGCAGGTTAGTAAAAACAGGGCCGTGTTTAATTTTAAAGTTGCCTGATTTTACATCGTATATTTCTGCGCCTATGATGTCTGATGGAAGTAGGTCAGGCGTGAATTGTACGCGTTTGAAGTTGAGATTGAGAGTTTTTGCAAGAGCATTGACTGCTGTAGTCTTTGCAAGCCCCGGAACACCTTCAAGAAGAATGTGCCCATTGGTAAAAAGGCCTATTAGCAGAGCATCAATCATCTCCTGATGACCAATGACCTGTTTTGAGATTTCTTGTTTGAGGAGAGTAAGTTTCTTTTTCATACTATGATGGTAGCCTTAAAGTGTAAAATGTATGAAAAATAGCGCGAAGAGCTACTCTTTATAGAGGTAGCGTTTAATCTTTTTCGTCGGTGTTTTGACGAATGGTTCTATCTGCTCTACAAATTTTGTTATTTTTGAAAATGAAGCAACTTGCGCATTTACATCGTTACGCATCTCCTCTAGCAGCTTGTCTATCTTCTCTTTTACCTGGCTCTCTGGAACATTGTCAGCTTTAAATATTTTATCTATCAGTTCATAATCGAGGTGAATTCTTGCGATGAGTTTCCCGTCATTTTCAATCACGAGTGAGTCTAAAACCGTTTCGTTTTGGTTAATGACAGCTTCTATCTGCTCTGGGTATATATTTTCTCCGCCAGAACCGATGATGACATTTTTACTGCGTCCACTTATAAAGAGGTAGCCATCTTCATTTAAGTAGCCAAGATCACCGGTTTTAAACCAACCATCTTCTGTTATAACCTCTTTTGTCTGCTCTTCATCTTTGTAATATCCTAGCATAACACTTGGTGATTTTACGAGAATTTCACCTTCACCGTTTTCAGGGTTTGCATCTGCTATCTTTACATCAACGCCGACCATCGGAAGACCGGTTGAGCCTACCTTTATCTTAGAACCTATGCGTCCACCTGCGATGAGCGGAGATGTCTCAGTAAGCCCATAGCCTACAATGTAGGGAAACTCAGCCTCTTCAAGGAATTTTTCTACAAAAGGAGAGAGTGCCGCTCCTCCAATTCCAAAAAACTTCACTCTGCCACCAAAAGTCTCGATGAGTTTTTTTCCTGCTATTTTGTTGAGTTTTTTACGTACAAAAGGAATATTATATAAAAATCTCATAAACACGGAACCTGTAAATTTTGGCAGGATCTTATTTTTATAAATCTTTTCAATGATGAGAGGAACAGAGAGCATCATAGTAGGTTTGACTACACTAAATGCTTTAATAAGAACGTTTGGTGTAGGAGTTTTGTCGATGTAAACGACATCAGCACCATGTAAAATAGGCACTATCATGCCAACAGTACACTCTAATGTGTGGGCAAGTGGTAAGATAGATAAAAAGGTATCATCTTCAGTGATCGTTACATTTTTGTATGCACTCAAAGCATTTGTTACAAGGTTTTTATGAGAGAGCATAACCCCTTTGGAGTGGCCTGTTGTTCCGGATGTATATAGGAGCGCTGCCATGTCGTCTTCATCGGGCTTTGGAAGCTCTTTGGATGCTATGCGCTGTTTGAGTTTGGACATATAGCTGTGATTGGTTAGTTCGTCAATAATCTCCAGATCATCAAGCTTGATAACAAACTTCATATTGGAGCCTTCCAGTTCTTCAATTGTCTGAAGATGTTTGTTTGAAACAAAGACGGCTTTTGCTTCTGAGTGTCTGATGATATGCTGCACATCAGCAGGATGAAAATCAGGTAAAATAGGAACGATAACCGCACCAAAATAGCTTACACTAAAGTAAGCAACTGCCCAGTTTGGCATATTTTCACTTAGAAGTGCTACTTTATCACCTTTACGGATGCCATTGTCTTTGAGAATTTGAATCATGGCATATACATTCTCATGTAACTCTTTGTAACTCATTGGCTCTTGAGAGACTTTTGAGAGAACTTTTTTGTCGCCATAAAGTTCTACAGAACGATTTAGCAGGGCTGGAAGTGTAAAATTTTCTAGGTTTTCGTAGGGGTACATCATATATTAGCTCTTCTTTTGGAGTAATCCCAAATTATGCAATAGAAAATTAAAAAATTTATCTATCATTGCACACAAGGCACATTCATTAAAAATGCACACTACCAATAAGGTAGCTTATCATTTTTACTAAACATCCCTTGCATACAAGCATAGGCAAATTTTAGAAATCTCTATTGTATAATTCGGGATAATTGAGTATTATTATACATTAAAAATCATAATCAGGTGAAAAATTGAGCAGACGACATAAAAATAGAGCACCAAAACGTGATACTGTTACTTTTACAGAGAGAGATTTTCTACCTACGACGCGTGCTGAGATGGATGCAAGAGGGTGGGACTACTGCGATGTGATTTTAGTCAGCGGCGATGCTTACATTGACTCTCCTTTCATTGGTGTCTCTATGGTTGGTCGAATGCTTGAGCGTATGGGGTATAAAGTAGGGATGATAGGTCAGCCTGACATTGACAGCCCCGATGACATTATGCGTTTGGGTGAGCCTCGTCTCTACTGGGGTGTGAGTGGAGGAAGTGTCGATTCGATGGTTTCAAACTACACTGCAACGAAAAAATTCAGAAACTCCGATGATTATACTCCCGGAGGTGTCAACACCAAGCGTCCCGACAGAGCCGTACTGGTCTATACCAATCTTATACGCCGTTATTTTAAAAATACTGTTCCTATTGTTTTAGGCGGCATTGAGGCCTCTTTGCGTCGTGTTACACATTATGATTATTGGCAAAACAAATTGAAAAAGCCCATTCTTTTTGATTCCAAAGCAGATGTAATGATCTATGGAATGGGAGAAATAGCACTCCAGCAGCTTACCTGTGCCATAGAAGAAAAACGGGATTATTCTGATATTCGGGGTGTTTGTTACATCTCAAAAGAGCCTGTGCATGAGTATATTCAGCTGCCTTCACATCAAGAGTGTTTGGATGAGAAAGAGAAATATATCGACTTGTTTGATGCTTTTTATGACAATAATGACCCGATATTTGCAAATGGGCTTTGCCAGGCAGTCGATTCACGCTACCTCATTCAAAACCCTCCCTGTGATTACCTCAATGAAGATGAGATGGATGCAAACTCTAAACTCCCTTTTACACGTGAGTTGCACCCATACTATGCAAAAGAGGGAAAAGTGAAATGTTTGGAGACTATTAAATTCTCCATCATGACACACCATGGATGCTGGGGAGAATGTAACTTCTGTGCCATTGGTGTGCATCAAGGAAGAACTATACGAACGCGTTCAGAAGACAACATTGTCGATGAAGCAAAAGAGTTTAACAAATACAAAGATTATAAAGGTGTTATCTCTGATGTTGGCGGTCCTACGGCAAATATGTATGGGTACGAGTGTGACAAAAAACTCAAAAAAGGGACATGTGACCATATGAAGTGTGTTGATGCAGACAGACTCTGTAAAACCATGCACGTTGATCATAGTAGAAACTTGAAACTTTTACGTCGTGTAAGAGAGGTTGAAGGTGTGCGTCATGCCTTTGTTGCGAGTGGTATTCGTTATGATCTCATCAATGCCGATAAAGAGCATGGGTACAGCTACCTCAAAGAGATGGT
>JALUWT010000059.1 GCA_027019325.1 Sulfurimonas sp. | reverse complement strand
GAAAATGAGTTGTCAAATTTGTTAAATTTAGAAGATAACACAATAACAACAATTGATACAATTAGTACGAAAAGCCTTATCGGCTATTTAAAAAAATATAGCGGTTATGATTTCATAGATTTTGAGATTTTTTTTGAAGGGATTGATTACAGTTTTATAGAGAATAACTTTGATGAAGTGTTTTCAAAAGTAAATAAAATACTAAATTCTTCTGTGAGATATCATTTTGGGATAATCAATATTCCAAAAAATGTTCAGAATAATTTTTTAAAGAAAATAGAAAAAAAACTACCGCTTAATGATTCTAGACAAATAGTAAAAAAAAGATCACAAGAGTATATAGAACAAAATATAGTTGTGCATACAAAATCTACTGTTACTACTCATTAACAGTAATATAATTTCTTTTAAGACATTAAGCAAGTGGCTGTCTAAAACATCTAACAAAAACGAGGAGACGAATAATTTACCCAAGAGCGGGTAAATTATCACTCACGACGACCGTTAAACAAAGGTAAAGATATGGAAATAATTTTAGGTATTGCAACTATTTTAGGAGGTGTTACAGCCTTATGGTTTTTTTGGGACAAACTTAAATCTTATATTCCTAATTTTTTTGATTCAAAAGAGAAAAAAATAAAAATTTATATTATGCTAAATGAACAATATAAATTTACAGAAGATGATACAAAATTAAAATCAATTGTTCAAGATTTAATTTATAATGTAAACGATAAAAATAATTTTGAAGTGATATGCTATATTGAAAAGAACAATGAAAATATTAATAAAGTTAAAAAGTTATCAAAATCTAAAGATTTATCGGAACAAGATAGAGAGTTAAGAAACAGATTACAGACAAAAACTAAATCTACAAATGAAAAATTATTAAATATTAGTAAATCTATTGAAATTTTATTTATAGGTTGTAAACAAAATTATACATCTAATGATTTTGGGACTAACCAAGGCTTATTATCAATACTAGGTTTACTTAATAGCTATGAAAATTTTCAAAATAGAACAAAAATCGATATATGGAAAGATAACAAATTTGGGTTATCTGCACCAATTTATTTATTACAAAAAGAAGTAGAATTTTTATTGGAAACTTTAAATATTAAAGATATTCAAGAGTTGGCATATGGACCATATTATGTTTATGAGCTACCAAATGACATAAGAATACAAAAAGCTATTCCTGCTATTGCGAAAGAATTATGGTACCAAATAAATATTCGAAAACATAGTGAAGATGAAATACTGAAAGAGTTTAACCCATCAAATTGGAAGTATGGATTAGGTTGATGTTTAACAAAACAGAGTAGCCAATAAGTTACCTAGCGGCAACTTATCGGCTATCTTCAACCGTTATATACTACGGGCAAACAAACATAAAGGAAAAATATGAGAGTAGAAGAAATTGAAGAAAAATTAATATATGGTATTTCAGTCAGAACAAAAAATTCAAATGAGATGAATCCAGAAACTGCAAAGATAGGTGCTATATGGCAGAAATTTGACAGCACCGTAGAAGTAAATTATAAAGATGGTGAAAGAGTTTATGGTGTTTACTATAATTTTGAATCAGATGCGAATGGTGAGTTTGATGTACTCGCAGGATATGAAATCTTAAATAGTAAGCTAGATACAGTTAAAATTCAAAAAGGTAAATATTTAGTATTCAATAAAATATTTGAAGAAACTGATGACAATACAAGAGTACAAGCGATAATAGAAACTTGGGGTAAAATTTGGGAGTATTTCTTAAATGAAGATTCTCAATATAAAAGAATTTACAAAACTGATTTTGAATATTATAAAGGTCAAAATGAGATTGAAATTTATATTTCAATATCTTAAAATTATAAAATAGATAACAAACTATATCATATAAGGAAATTTTCAATGACACCATTCAAGAATGATGATGTAAAAAATAAATTTGACAACTACCCCACTGATATGAGACAAAAACTTTTAGAATTACGAGAACTCATATATGAAGTAGCAACAAATGAAAGTTCAATCACTGATATGCAAGAAACATTAAAGTGGAATGAACCAAGCTATATAACAAAAAATGGAAGTACTCTGAGAATTGATTGGAAAAATACAAAACCAAATCAGTATTCAATGTACTTTAATTGTAAAACTAAATTAGTTAATACTTTTAGAGAACTCTTTAGTGATAGATTTAAATTTGAAGGAAATCGAGAAATTATTTTTCAAAAAGATACTGCTCTTGATTTAAAAGCTTTAAAATATTGCATATTACTATCATTGACTTATCATGATAGAAAACATTTAAGTATGTTAGATGATTAAATATATAACAAGTTCTAGGAGAGAAATAAGTAGCCTAGCGGCGACTTATTTCTCAAGATAGTCGTTAACTCCCACAAAAAATTATAAGACTTGACAAATAGAGTATAATTAAAGTATACTTTTTATACTTAATACAAAAGGGTTTATGTGAAATTTGAGTATGATGAACAAAAAAGTAAAATCAACAAAGAGAAACATAACATAGATTTTGTAGAAGCCCAAAAGCTTTGGCAAGATGAAGATGCACTTGTAATTCCCGCAAATATTGTTGATAATGAAATTCGTTATGCTCTCATCTCAAAAATACTCACAAAATGCTTTGTTGTAATATTTACTATAAGAGAAGACACAAATAGAATTATTAGTGTCCGAAGATGTAGAAAAAATGAGGAGAAAAATTATGAAAACAATAACAGCTAAAGAGTTTGATGAAAAATTTGATAATGGTGAAGACATAAGTGAATACCTAGATTTTTCAAAAGCAACAAGACCTAATGCTCTTAAAACAGATACAAAAAAAGTAAATGTTGATTTTCCACAATGGGTTATAGAGTCTTTAGATAGAGAAGCAAAAAAGATTGGTGTTACAAGGCAGTCTATCATTAAAGTTTGGATAGCTGAAAGACTTAAAGAAGAATCTGGACACTTACAAGCAAGTTAACAAAACAGAGTAACGAGACCGTAAAATAAACTGTATAAAGCTAGTAATTACTTCGTATATTTTGACATAATTCCACTAAAATATACAGATTTGTGACGAATTAAACTTTTGTATGTAGCCACGCTCTTTTAGAGTAGATTCTCCAGTAAATTATTCCTTTTATTAAGGTCTCTAAGTTCATAATCGCAAAAATAACAATAATTCCATAGCCCATTTTATAGGCTATGTATGATGGAATCAGTCTAAATATCCAAAGGGAGACTAGATTGACTTTGAGTGTCGTTTTTGTAGCCCCTGCCCCACGCAGTGATGCAGAATAGACGAACATAATAGCAAGTGGAATCTGTGCAAGTCCTACTAAAATGAGATACTTCGAAGCCACAGCAATAGTGAGCGCATCTTTTGTAAAAAAATGTACCAGATACTCAGGGAAAAGAATCATAATCAAACCAACACTCCCCATAAAAGTATACGCAATCCTTCCGCTGATGATGCCCATATTGTAAGCTTTGTCAAAATCTTTCGCCCCAATATTTTGCCCTACTAACGCCATGGATGCTATGGCAAAACCAAAGCCCGGCATAAAAGCGATGCCCTCAACGCGAAGACCGACCTGATAGCCTGCAAGTTCTGCAGTTCCATATGCAGTGATGATGGAGACAAAAAAGAGAAAACTCAAACTTGAAATTCCCCTGTCAATAGCGGCAGCATAACCAACTTTAAGAACACGTTTGATATCTTTAAAGCGAATAAGTGGCAAAAAATCCAGCTTTGAGTTCATCTTTTTGATTAAGATGAAGTAAGCAACATTGTTAAAAATATAGGCTAGAACTGTCGCAATTGCAGCACCTTCAATGCCAAGAGCCGGAAATCCAAAGTGCCCAAATATAAGAACATAGTTCATGCAGGCATTGAGTCCTGATGAGACCAGTTTGATATACAGAGAACTTTTGGTGTCTCCTGCCGCTGAGAGAGCATTATAGAGCAGTGTATCAAGAAAAATTACAATAATTCCCAGAGACATTACACGAAAATATGTTCCACCCTCCTCTACAACCGCAGGCGTAGCACCCATCCAGGCATAAAAATGATACGCTCCAAAATATCCGGCAATACTTACAACAACGGCCAGCAAAACAGCCAAAATTACAAGAGAAAAAAGTAGTGCAGAAGCCCTGTTCTTTCTCCCCTGTCCGATAAATCGCGATATAAGCGCATTGCCTCCGACGACAAAAAGTGTCATAAAAACATTAACTATCATCATAAACTGCATGCTCATACCCACAGCTGCCAAAGCTGCGACACTGACAGTTCCTACCATCAGCATATCTATGAGAACCTGTAAAATATCTACAAGATGTTTCAGTGCTGCAGGGAAAGCTAGAGAGAGTACTTTTTTCGTGTCACGTGAGATTATTTTTGAAAAAATTGTGCTACCTCTTGCATCGTTTCTATTAAAGCATCTTTGCTTGTGAATTCTAAAACTTTTTTATCCCGTACATTCTCTCCTGGAAGCGTATAATCAAAAACAAGGACATACTGAATCAGTTTTACTTTATCACCGTACAGGTCAAACCACTCCAGACTCATCTCAGCCACTTCTCCCTGCATATCAATCACAACTGCACCATAAAGCCGTGTCAAATTTTCTAAACTTATCTCTTCATCATTAAATCTATAAACCACTACGCATCATCCTCATTTAAACTTTTACTCATACCGCCGTCTTTCATTTTCAAATATGCTAAAAAGCCCAATATAGTCCCGACTACAATAAAGCCTGTCCCAACCATATCATCTTTTTGAAATGCCATAACAATCCAACAAATATCTGCAAACATATAGACAATGACAGCCTGATAAATTTTACCTTTGTAGGTCAAATATGCACCGATATTTAAAAGTATTCCGCCTAAAATTGCAAAACTAAACATTATATCTCTTTAAATTTTTCTTTTTTCAGTACATAATTATAATACACTGCACCTATAATAAAACCAAGTCCCATCAAAAAAGTGATATTTTCCAGTGTATAATCAAGTGTTGTGAGATATCCTGTCATGTAAGAGGTAAAAGCAGCTGAGCTTAAAAAGAGCATGTCATTGTATGCCACTATCCGACCGTAATACTTTTTTTCTATATTTTTTTGCAAAAGTGTGTAGGAGTAGGACCAGAGTGTTGTCGTAAAAAAGCCGACAAGAACACTTGCAGCCAGTGAAAGATAAAAGTTGTGCATCCAGTATGCCCAGAGCCAGATTGCAATTGCCTGCGCTATAAAAACATAAGTCAGACGCTTGTTATTTATCCATTTCCCAAGTACGACCGGACCTATGACCAAGCCTATGGCACGTGCAGAGTGCAGCAGTCCAAGGGCTAAAGATACAGCGAGAGCAGAAGCATAATATCTGTCTACCATTAGAGCCACCAAAGCATCAAAAGCCGTCAGCCCTACAAAAGAGTGGATAACCATAAGATGGAGTGCTTTTGGATTGGAGCCAAGATAAGTAAAGGTATCTTTCATCATTTTTAAAATATTCTCCTCAATATGAAGAATTTCATCTTTAAAATCCAAATCATACAGCAGAAAAAAAGCAATCGCAAACATAGAGGCATCCAAAATAAAAGCTGCTTTAATGCCGAGCCAATAAACAACAAAACCACTGATTGCCATTCCCAGTGTATATGAGAGTGACCAGATGATGGAGTGCAGTTCATTTGCTTTTTGCAGTTTGTCACCATGCAAAATCTTTGGCAGCAGAGACATCTCTGTTGTAAAATAAAAAGAGGCTGCTGCCATTTTAACAAATATCAAAATATAGAGCAGATGCAAATCTGAAAGATCTGTAACAAAGATCAAAGCAGCCGTAGCGATTAGTTCAATACAAATCAAAAAAAGCATCAACTCTTTTGCCCGAAATCTGTCAATTATAGGCCCAGAAAACGGTGCCTGAATAACTCCTGCTAAAAAATTGAGCATTGCAACAAAGGCTACAATCTCAGCAGAAACACCTAGATGAATGAGGAGTGTATAGATGGCAACATTGGAAAACCACGCACCAAAATAACTGATAAGCTGAATGAAAGACAATCGTCTTAAAACCACTTCTTGGCGTAATAAATTTATATATATTTTCATAGATGCAAGGGTAGCATAAAAAAGAGAAATTGCATTTTTTTGCATTTTTTTCTAAAGTTATTAATTATTGTGCCGATATTGTGACTAATTACTATATTCTCAAATGGAGGGATACGTCATGGATGGCATAGCTAATGTTGCAAGACAGCAACAATCTCAGGTAAGTTCACAGGAGACTCAAGGAAGAGTAGAACAACAAATGCAGGCAACACAACAGGTTTCGCAGAGCAGAATGAAACAAAATAATGTTGTTGAGCAGATTCAAAAAGCAAGTTCAACTTCAAATGAAAAAATAAATTCACAAAAAGATGTAAAAGAGTTAGTCCAAAAACTCAATGACGCGATGGCTCCGCTTAATACCAACATTACATTTGGTGTTGATCAGCATGATATCTTTTATGTTGCTGCTATTGATGTTAAAACAGATAGAATGATTCGAAGATTTCCTGCAGAACAAGCACAGGCTTTTTTACCAAAAATGCAAGAAGTAACTGGTATACTTTTTGATTCCAAAGGCTAAGCTTATGCTCACCTGAGCAGAAGCCTACTCCTACATTTTTCTGCAAATACTTTATCTTTTCTTATTTACCTCTCTAAAGTGCTTTACTATAAGCAAAACATCACTTATTTTTCGATATAATCGCGACAATTATTTTACAATTAAAAGGTTTTCAGATGAAAAAAAGTGTTAAAAAAGTCGTATTAGCCTATTCTGGTGGACTTGATACGAGTGTTATTTTAAAATGGCTTCAAGATGAGTACAAATGTGAAGTTGTAACGTTTACTGCAGACTTAGGACAGGGTGAAGAGCTTGAACCTGCTCGCAAAAAGGCTCTTGAACTTGGTATTAAACCTGAAAATATTTTTATTGACGACCTGCGTGAGGAATTTGTAAAAGATTTCGTTTTCCCAATGTTTAGAGCAAATACAATTTATGAGGGAGAATACCTCCTTGGTACTTCTATCGCTCGTCCACTCATTGCAAAACGTCAGGCGCAAATTGCAAAAATTACCGGTGCAGACGGTGTAAGCCATGGTGCTACAGGAAAAGGGAACGACCAGGTTCGTTTTGAGATGGGTTACCTAGGACAAGACTCCACTTTAACTATCATCGCGCCATGGCGTGAATGGGACCTCAATTCTCGTGAAAAACTTTTAGCATATGCAACAGAACATAACATCGAGATTGAGAAAAAAGGAAAAAAATCTCCTTACTCTATGGATGCCAACCTGCTTCACATCTCCTATGAAGGCGGAATACTCGAAGACCCTGCAGCTGAGCCTGAAGAGAGTATGTGGCTCTGGACAAACTCTCCAGAGAGTGCTCCCGATGAAGCAGAGTATATAGAACTTGGATACAAAAACGGTGACCCGGTAACACTTAACGGTGAGGCACTGAGCCCAGCGACAATGCTAAGAACACTCAACGAACTTGGTGGCAAACATGGAATTGGACGTGTTGACATCGTTGAAAATCGCTTTGTCGGAATGAAAGCACGCGGTTGTTATGAGACTCCGGGCGGAACTATTATGCTCAAAGCTCACCGCGCGATTGAATCAATTACGCTTGACCGAGAAGCCGCACATTTAAAAGATGAAATGATGCCAAAATACGCAAAGCTTATCTATAATGGTTTTTGGTGGGCACCTGAGCGTGAGATGCTCCAAGCAGCAATTGACAACACACAAAAGTTTGTTGAAGGAACTGTCAGACTCAAACTCTACAAAGGAAGTGTGATGGTTGTTGGAAGAAGTTCAGATGTCTCTCTTTTTAATCCGGAATATTCAACTTTCGAAGAGGATGAAGTTTATAACCAAAAAGATGCAGAGGGTTTCATTAAACTCAATGCACTCCGTTTTATCATTGAAGGTGAAGCAAGAAACAACAAAAAATAAGAGGTAAAAATTATGAGCATGATTAAAATTGATATGAATTCTCCAGAGTTTCAAGTAGAGTTAGAAAAGACTATAAAGTTTACAGATAAAGTAAATGCACAGTTTGGCTGGGTCTATAATCCACAAGAAGATGTTAATGAAGGTGTGCAGATGGGTCTTGCACGTAATAAAATGATGTACAAAAAACGTTTTTGCCCATGTTTTATGGTAGATACAACAGGCGAAAAACCAAAATCTGTAGATGACAGAGTCTGTCCATGTAAACCGGCAATTGAAAAAGAGATTCCCCAAGATGGAGTTTGCCACTGTGGAATTTTCTGTACGCCGGAATTTGCTGAGAAGAAAAGAGTTGAGCTTGGTATGGAAGAAGTAGCACATAATCACTCACGCGGTCTGAGTAAAGAAGAGTGTGAGATGCTTGTAAACAAAGATGAACTTGATGGGGATGAACTTGTTTCACTTCTTGAAGCACGTGAGCTCGGCATGGTAAAATTCACACTTGTTGATGTACGTGAATATATGGAGTGGCAGATGGGTCACATCAAAAGTGCTGACAAATTAGTACCGACATCATCATTTTTTCAGACATGGGAAGAGGCAAATTTTGGCAAAGATGAAAATATCATTGTTTACTGTCATGTTGGAAGCCGTTCTGCTCACGTTGCAAGAATTTTAGCAGATAGCGGATATACAAAAATCGGAAATCTCACAAACGGAATCGTTGCATATTCCGGTGAAATCGAACGATAATAAATTTTAGGATTATAAAATGAAAGTACTTTTAATAAAAGATGTAAAGAGTTTAGGAAATGCGGGAGAAGTCAAAGAGGTAAAACCGGGTTACGGTCAAAACTTTTTAATCAAAAAAGGATTTGCAAAACCTGCAACTCCAGAAATCATTGCAGAGCACGAAGCAGAGCTCAAAAGAAAAGCCCAAGAAGAAAAAGCTGAGATTGCCAGACTTACAGAGTTAGCACAAAAGCTGGATAAGCTAGAAATCATCATCACAAAAAAACTTGGAAAAAACGGCCATCTTTTTGGTGCAGTGACAAAAGATGAGATTGCACAGGCACTCCAAGAGCAGCACAGCATAGAGATAGACAAAAAACACATCACAGATAAAACAAGTATAAAGAGTGTTGGTGAACATGATGTTGACCTAAAGCTTGGTCACGGCATTCATGCAACACTCCACATAGACGTTCAGGGAGAGTAAGCATAGATGTTTGACGCTACTACGATACTCGCCTACAAAGGAAAAAACAAAGCTGTCATCGGTGGTGATGGTCAGGTGACCTTTGGCAACAGTGTGTTAAAAGGTAATGCAACAAAAATTCGAACACTCCATCATGGTAAAATCCTTGCAGGATTTGCCGGAAGTACTGCCGATGCTTTTAATCTTTTTGATATGTTTGAAGAGTTCTTAGAGAATAAAAAAGGGGATTTACTTAAGTCCGTTGTTGCGTTTTCTAAAGCTTGGAGAAAAGACAAAGTTCTGCGCCGTTTAGAAGCGATGATGATAGTTCTCAACAGGGAACATATTTTCATTTTAACAGGAAACGGTGATGTCGTTGAACCTGAAGATGGTGAAGTTGCGGTAATTTTGCCATTTCTGCTGCTAGAGCTTTGAAAAAACATGCAACACTCGATGAAGAAAACCTTGTAAAAGAGTCCCTTCACATCGCTGCAGATTTGTGTATCTATACAAATCACAACATCAAAACACTTATCTTAGAGGATGAAAACGAATGAATATGACGCCTAAAGAGATAGTTGAGTATTTAGACAAATATGTCATCAGCCAGAAAAATGCAAAAAAGACAATAGCCCTTGCACTGCGTACACGCTACCGCAGAATGCAGCTTGATGAAGAGATGCGTCAAGAGATAAAACCAAAAAATATTCTTATGATAGGCTCAACAGGTGTAGGAAAAACAGAAATCTCACGCAGACTAGCCAAGATGATGAAAGTACCTTTCATTAAAGTAGAAGCATCAAAGTATACTGAGGTCGGTTTTGTCGGTCGGGATGTAGAGTCTATGATACGTGATCTGGTAGTAAATTCCATCTCCATTGTCAAAGCAGAGCAGGAAGAGGCAAGCAAAGAAAAGATAAAAAACTACATCATCAACCGTATCACTGAAAAACTTGTTCCCCCTCTTCCAAAAGGAGCCAGTGAGAGTAAAAAAGATGATTATCAAAGAGTGCTAGAAGCAACAGAAAAACGTGTTGAAGCAGGTGAAATGGATGATAAGGTCATAGAGATTGATCTTGAGCCAAATATGTCCGTAGAGTTTAATGACACAAACCTTCCACCGGAAATGGCAAAAGTACAGGAGAGCTTCTCTAAAGTATTCTCAACGCTTAACAAAGAAGAGAATAAAAAAGAGCTTAGTGTAAAAGATGCAAAAACAGTGCTGCGCCAAGAAGCAAGCGCAAAACTACTCGATATGAATTCAGTCACGGCAGAAGCGCTTCGCCGTGCGGAAAATGGCGGTATCATTTTTCTTGATGAGATAGACAAAATTGCCCTCTCCGAAAAGAGCCAAGGAAGAAACGACCCATCGAAAGAAGGTGTACAACGTGACCTGCTTCCAATAGTAGAGGGTTCAAGTGTCTCTACAAAATATGGAACAATCAATACAGACCATATTTTATTTATTGCCGCCGGTGCCTTTCATGTAAGTAAGCCAAGTGACCTAATTCCTGAACTGCAAGGTCGCTTTCCATTGCGTGTAGAACTTGAAGCCTTAACAGAAGAGACACTCTACAAAATTCTCACGCAGACGGAGAACTCTCTACTTAAACAGTATGAAGCACTACTGAGTGTGGAAGAGATGCAGCTTACTTTTGATGATGAAGCTGTTCACGCCATCGCAAAACTCTCGCACCGCGCCAATGAGATGGCAGAAGATATTGGTGCCCGTCGTCTGCATACAGTTCTTGAACGCATACTTGAAGATATCAGTTTCAATGCTGATAAGTATAAAGGAAAAGAGTTTATTGTAACAAGTGAACTTGTCCATGAAAAACTCGATGAAGTTGTCGAAGATGATGACCTCTCACGCTACATATTGTAGTACTCTCGTAAAATAACAAATGAAGGTAATATAGATGACAAAAGCTGGTTTCGTTTCTCTGATTGGACGCCCTAACGCTGGAAAAAGTACACTAATGAACTCACTTCTAGGTGAAAAAATAGCCATGGTAAGCCAAAAAGCAAATGCTACTCGAAAACGCTCCAATGCTATTGTTATGCATGACAATGCACAAATAATTTTTGTAGATACGCCCGGCCTGCATGAAAAAGAGAAGGCACTCAATAAGTTCATGCTTGATGAAGCACTCAAAGCAATGGGAGATTGTGATCTGATTGTCTATCTTGCACCTATTACAGACTCTACAGAACATTATGAGAAATTTTTAAAACTTAACAAAAAAAATATCCCACATATCATAGTACTTTCAAAAATTGATCAGGTTTCCCAAGAAAAACTTTTCAAAAAAATTGCCTCATATAATCAATATGCAGAGAAGTTTGAAGCGCTCATTCCTGTTGCCATTCCAAGAAAAGTAGGACATACAGATTTACTTAACACCATCGCGAAGCTCCTTCCTGAATCGCCTTTCTTGTATGATCCTGAAGATTTAACAAGCGAACTTGTCCGTGATATTTATGCCGGCTTTATTCGTGAAGGTATCTTTGAAAATGTCAGTGATGAAGTACCGTATGAGTCTGATGTCATTATTGACTCTATAGAAGAGGACCATGGCATAGACAGAATCTATGCGACTATCATCATAGAAAAAGAGTCTCAAAAAGGTATCATCATCGGGAAAAAGGGTGAATCTATCAAAAGAATCGGAAAAGCAGCCAGAGAAAAGATAGAAATACTAAGCGGAAAAAAAGCTTATCTCAATCTTCAGGTCGTTGTCAAAAAAGGGTGGACCAAAGATAAAAATTTCTTAAAAGAGATAGGCTATGACAATGCACAATAACATTAAAAAGGTATTTTTTTCAATCATATTACTCTCTTTTGCATCACTCCTTTTTGCTACGGATGTCAATCTTTTAACACATTACAGAAATCATGGTATCAAAAACATACAAAAAGAGCTTGACAAAAAGCTTGCCCAAAAGGCGTACTGGAAAGAATATCTTCAAAATATTGATACAAGATTTGGTTATTTTGAATCTTATGACAATATCCTTGCATGTGATAAATCAAAATCACAACTTTGTGTCTATAAACGAGATGCAAACAACAGTTACCAACTCAAAAGAGAGTACAGTGCCTATACAGGAAAGCTTAAAGGTGATAAAGAAAAAGAGGGAGATTTAAGAACGCCTATTGGCATCTATAATATTGTGAAGAAAATAACAAAAGTAGACTCTTTTTATGGTCCAATGGCTTTTGTTACCTCCTACCCTAATGTTTTTGACAAGTATAGAGGCAAAACTGGTCAGGGAATATGGATACATGGACTTCCCATCAATCAAAAACGGGATGAGTTTACAAAAGGGTGTATTGCAATTAACAACAAAAGTATAGAGTGTCTTGATAAAAATATAGATATTAGTAAAACTATCTTAATTATCGATGAAGATGTTGTCAAAAAGGACAATGCAAATAAAGCTGTTCTTGCTAAAGTTCTTGCCAGTCTTTTTGCATGGAGATACTCGTGGATATATAATGATATAGACAAATATTTGAGTTTTTATGCACCAAAATTCAAACGTTTTGACGGTATGTCCCTTGCGCAGTTTAAAAAATATAAAACAAGAATCTTCAATAAACAAGAGAAAAAGAGCATAATCTTTAAAGATATTAATGTAATCCCCTATCCCGATACACAAAATATTTTCAAAATTGCTTTTAAAGAAAAATATAAATCCAAAAGCTTCTCTTTTAACGGGAACAAAGTTCTCATAGTAAAACTGACTGACGATAAACTCAATATCATCACAGAGAGATAAGTGTGAAATCATTCATAATTATTTTCTCACTTCTCTATGCTCATCTTCTTTTTGCAAAGATAAATCTTATCAAGAAAGAAAACAGTGACTCTAATACCACCCTTTTAGTCATTGGTGGCATCCATGGAAATGAGCCTGGCGGATATTATGCTCCAGCTATTTTAGCAACACATTATAAAATAGAATCAAAAAATCTTTGGATTATTCCTAATCTTAATAGAGAGAGTATAGTTGCAAACAGACGTGGAATTCACGGTGATATGAATCGAAAATTTGCCATAATAAAGAAAAATGATAGAGACAAACAAATAGTGGAAGAGGTAAAAAAAATCATACTCTCTAAAAATGTTTCTCTTGTACTTAATCTTCACGACGGTCATGGCTTTTACAGAAAAAAGAATGAAAACAATATTTACAATCCAAAAGCCTGGGGACAAACCTGTGTTATAGACCAATGTAAACTGGACAGTGACCATCCATTTGGCGACCTAAACAAAATTGCTTTTGATGTTCAAAATAATGTCAACAAAAGATTAATTGAGAAACATCACATTTTTAATGTAAAAAATACCAATACTAAAAAAGATGATAAAGCGATGCAGCTTTCACTAACATATTTTGCTGTTACCCATAATAAACCTGCTTTTGCCATCGAAACAAGTAAAAATCTTTCATCCTTGTCTCAAAAAGTTTTTTATCAACTCCTGGCTATTGAAGAGTACATGAAAATAATGGGCATAGAGTTCAGTAGGGATTTTAAACTCAATGAACAAAACATAGCTAAAATAATAAAAAATTATGGAACTTTGGGAATAAATCACAATATTTTGTTAAATTTAAGTGATATAAAAAAATCTTTAAGCTACATTCCGATAAAATCAAA
Organism: Sulfurimonas sp.; assembly: GCA_027019325.1. Lineage (GTDB taxonomy): Bacteria > Campylobacterota > Campylobacteria > Campylobacterales > Sulfurimonadaceae > Sulfurimonas. Next base: position 88 of record JALUWT010000059.1, on the reverse strand, counting down.
AAGTAACGAGTTTAATTTTTCTCATCCATTGGGTCAAATTAAAAAGAATAGGCAAGGCGCATACAATGTATATATTGGTAATAAAAAG
>JALUWT010000058.1 GCA_027019325.1 Sulfurimonas sp. | reverse complement strand
CTAAAGAAAAACTCTGGAGAAGAGCGTCGTAGAGCCCATGACCTTTTCCCTGCCATCTGGCTTAATGATCTCTTTATGGCTAGAGTAGAAGCAGATGAGATGTGGACACTTTTTGATCCTTTTGAAGTCACGGAGTTGACAAGTCTTTATGGTGAAGAGTTTGAGAAACGTTATGTGGAACTTGAAAATTCAGAAGATGAGATAACAAGAGAGAGAGTCTCTGCGAAGAACCTATGGAAAGAGATGTTACGTTCTTACTTTGAAACAGGAAATCCATTCTTGACATTTAAAGACACAGCCAACAGAGCCAACCCTAACAAACATGTGGGTGTGATTAGAAGTACCAACCTTTGTACAGAGATTTTCCAAAATACAGCTCCTAATACGTATAAGACACAGTTTACATTTGAAGATGGTACAGTAGAAGCATACGAAGAAAATGAAATGCTTACTGTTGACAATGGTACTACAAAACCAGCGAAAAAAGTGACAGCACTTGACAGTCTTAATGGTAAACAAATCTGGATTGTCGATAAAGAGAAAACAGATGGTGACACAGCCGTATGTAACCTCGCATCTGTCAACCTCTCTAAAGTCAATACGACAGAAGATTTAGAACGTGTTGTGCCTATCGCTACACGTATGCTTGACAATGTGATAGACCTTAACTTCTATCCACTGGCTAAAGTGAAAAAGACCAATGAGAAATCACGTTCCATCGGTCTGGGTGTCATGGGTGAAGCACAGATGCTCGCAGAGTCTGGCATAGAGTGGGGAAGTCATGAACACTTTACGAAAATAGATGAAGTGATGGAATCATTTTCTTACTACATTATTAAAGAATCAAGTAACTTGGCACTTGAAAAAGGTGCTTACCCGACCTTTGAAGGCTCTGACTGGTCAAAGGGTATCTTCCCTATTGACAAAGCAAACGAAAATGCCTGTAAGCTTGTTGACAGAGGTGGACTCTTTGGGTACAGCCATGATTGGGCTGCACTTAAAGAGAAAGTAAAAACAGACGGTATGCGTAACGGTTACTTGATGGCGATTGCACCTACCTCTTCCATTTCTATCTTGACAGGTACTACACAAGCCATCGAGCCTGTCTATAAACGTAAGTGGTTTGAAGAGAACCTCTCTGGGCTCATCCCTGTGGTTGCACCAAAACTAAGTGCAGACACATGGGCGTTCTACACACCAGCCTATGACCTAGACCAAAATGTCCTCATTAAAGCTGGAGCCATTCGTCAGAAATGGCTAGACCAAGGACAGTCACTTAACATCTTCATCACACTTGACAAAGCAAGTGGTAAATACCTCAATGAGATTTACATGAATGCTTGGAAGTTTGGATTGAAGTCAACGTACTACCTAAGAAGTCAATCTCCTGAGTCAAGCAATGATGTTGAAGATAGAAGTCAGGAATGTGTGGGTTGTCAGTAATGACGAATATAGAATTAGCAAAAAAATTACAAGATATGTATAATAATGCACCTAAAGGAGATAGTACAACAATGATAAGATTATTTGGAATTAAGTATGCAGATGAATTAAAAAATTGTACTTCTTCAATGAGTAATATTGCTGAATTAGCAGAAATAGGTATCAATTATCATGCGGAGATAAGTAAAGGCATTCGTTTAGCAAAATACGTAAGTATAAAATAGGAAAATTAAAAGTGAAGAAAAAAATATTAGTATTAATTGGATTTATAGCCTTAGTGTCAAGCGGATGTTCTGAGAAGTCAGGAGTGTATGCTTCGGGAAGTGGTACATATTCTATTACAAATCAAGCAGCTACGGGTTTATCTGGAAAACAAGATATTAGAACAAATGCATATAAAGAAGCAGCAGTTTATTGTAGACAAAAAGGTAAAGACTTTAAAGTTATTAAAATGGATGAAAATGAAGGACCTTATATTTTAGGTAAATATCCTAGAGTTACTTTACAATTTAGATGCATATAATATCTTAAAATTGGCGATAGCCCATCCATCAATAAAAAAGAACTGTCACTCCGAACGACCGAATAAGCGATTAGCGATTCGAGAGGAGTGACGATTTTTTTGCTTCGTTTTTTTCTAAAAAAAATGATGAGAACTTCAACGCCTCAATTTGAATAATGAGGAAATCCAAAAACATACATGAAAATAATCCAATATTCTGATATGTATTCCCACGCAGAGCATGGGAACGAGCCTTTATTGGTAAAAACATTGTTTAGGCTACCTAACACATAAAATAAGCCATTTTAAACTCTTTTTTAACCCATGGTATGGAAAATAAAATAAAAATGCTTATTTTGACCTGTATTTTTGGGTGTTTTGTAGGGTGTTGTCCTATGACAACACCTTGAAGTTTGTTATGAAATTAAAGCTTTGATTACAATTCATATTTTTGGTGTTGTGAGGGCACAACACCCTATGGCAATTTATTCACCTGTATATAATTGTCTCGGTCTAGCAATTTTAGACGTTTCATCTTTTTTAAATTCTATCCA
>JALUWT010000057.1 GCA_027019325.1 Sulfurimonas sp. | reverse complement strand
ATAAACTCTCACTGCGTTTGATAGATATGATAGAGAGTTCAGATAACTCGAATATTGAAGTACAAAAGATAAAAAAAGAGCTTGAAGCCTATACAACAGAATCGACTACGAATTTTAAAGTAGCACACAAAAAGCTCTTTACCATAGCAGTAGCCTTGGAAAAAAATACACAACTGCTCAGTAGAGATCTAAAAGGACACTCAAACGAGGTTAAATTACTGAGTGATCGTGTACGGACTTTGGAAAAAGAACTTGAAGCTGCAAAAAAAGAGTCGCAGGAGGACTTTCTTACTAAACTCTACAATAAACGTGCACTTGATGAGTTGATGCAGATGAAAGAGGCAGAGTATAAACGTTATGGACGCAACTACTCTGTAGCAATGTTTGATATTGATCTTTTTAAAAAAGTAAATGATACCTACGGGCATGAAGCAGGCGATGCCGTGCTTGCTGCATTTGCTAAAATACTCAAAAAGGATTCTCGCAGTGTGGATATAGTCGGACGCTTTGGCGGAGAAGAGTTTTTAGCAATACTCAGTGAAACTGACACCCAAGGTGGAGTCACTTTCGCTCAAAAAGTACGTGAACATGTACAAAAAGCACGTTTTATTTACAAAGGTAAACGCATAAAAGTAACGGTAAGCGCAGGAGTGAGTGAGCGTAAAAATCATGTCTCTTTAGAAGCGACCATCAACTCCGCAGATGAGTATCTTTACAAAGCAAAACGAGAAGGTAGAAACCGCGTGGAGTATAAAAAATAACCGTGCTTGAAACTTTTTTAAACAACAAACCCCTCTACTACGATGAAATAGACTATACACGTATGCCGCGTATCTATGAAAAAATTAAAACATCCCTAAGACTTCCAAAAATTATCCATATTATCGGAACAAACGGTAAAGGGACGACGGGGCGCTTTTTGGCCGCTGCTCTTGTTTCTCAAGGATTTGATGTAGGGCACTATACTTCGCCGCATATTTTGGAGTTCAATGAGCGTATATGGAAAAATGGAGAAAATGTCTCAAACGCAGTGCTTGAAGCAGCCCATGAAGAGTTGCTGCGTTTACTCTCAGAAGCAGATGCCACTGCTTTGAGCTATTTTGAGTATACAACGCTTTTGGCAATGCTTGTTTTTAGCGAGTGTGATTATGTTGTGCTTGAAGCGGGTTTAGGTGGTGAGTATGATGCAACTGCGGTGTTTGATAACATTTTAACACTTGTCACGCCCATAGATTTCGATCATGAGGCTTTTTTAGGCTCAAATATTGATGAAATTGCTACAACTAAGCTAAATGCAGTCAAGTTTGCTGCTATTTTAGGGGTGCAAAAGCATCCTGAAGTTGTCAAGATAGCAAATGAGATTGCAGAGGAACGTTCACTGCGTTTAGCAAGTTTCAAAGAGTACCTTGATGCTGCTGATGCAGTGAAAATCGCACAAATAAGTGAAGAGTTGGCACTTGCACAATATTTGCAAAATAATCTTAAACTTGCCATTGCCGCTTTGAAATTTTTGGGAGTTGCGTATGAAGCAGAGGATCTCTTCAGTGCAAAGCTTTTTGGTCGGCTCTCTCGTTTGAGTGAAAACATTCTGCTTGATGTCGGGCATAATACTTTGGCAGCATCCTCTATTTCAAAGTCTCTTGAGGGAGAGAAGTACACACTTGTCTATAACAGCTACAAAGATAAGAACTATGCAGAGATACTGCGTATTTTGACACCTGTTATAGAGAGTGTTGAACTCATAGGTGTGAATGAAGAGCGCATAGAGGACGCTGGCGTTTTAAAAGCCGCAGTAGAGGCAGCTGGACTCGAATGCAGTGACTTTACAATAATAGATGAGAAAAAGAGCTATTTGGTCTTTGGCTCATTCAGTGTTGCCGAGACCTTTTTACGGGAGTATTATCATGGATAAACACTTTACGATTACCATTCATGATGAAAACGGTGTCAAGAAATTTAATGTGCACAAATTACTTAAAAAGTTCTTTTTCTACCTTTTGGCACTGCTTATTGCCATTGGACTTTTAGCAGTGGGGACGATTTTATATCTTGATTACAGTGTGGATCAGATAGATAAAAAACGCGAGGCACTCAAAGAGGCATACGAAAAACTGCGCTGGCAGGACAGACTTCTTAAAGAGGATATGCAAACGACAAAAGAGGCACTGAAAACAAAAAAAGAGGAACTCTCCGAACTCTCAGACTCCCTCTCTGAAATAGAAGAACTTATGGGACTCAAACCCATAGCAAGTGAGGACCTTCACGAGAGGGTGAACATTACAAAGCTGACCTCAGTGCAGCGAGCAACACTGCTCGAACTCATTCCAAGTGGTTCACCTGTAGAGTACCATGGAATCACCAGCAGATATGGATACAGAACACATCCAATAACGGGCAAACGTGAACTCCATAAGGGGAGCGATATGAAAGCCAAACGCAACACTCCTGTACATGCTACAGCAGATGGTATTGTAGAGTGGGCAGCTTACCATAAACGCAGTGGTTTTGGG
>JALUWT010000056.1 GCA_027019325.1 Sulfurimonas sp. | reverse complement strand
CTGTAATCTCATCTTTGAGTGCTTCTAAAACTTCTTGACCTATATTCACATAAAAACCTATTTTTTAAATTATATGTGAATAGTACTCATTTTTTCCATAAAATAGGGTTAAACTGATGTGAATAACTATAAAAGCAACTCTGTGAATAACTATAGACTTCTTGAAGAAGTCTAATGATATAATTGCATTATGACAATACTTGGAATAGATCCCGGAACGAGAAATATGGGATATGCACTCATATCACTTGAAAATGGAAAAATTGCTTTAATTGAAGCGGGACTCATTAAAATGAAGGCTGAAAATCTACAATTTCAGATACCACAGATGGTTGAGGGTGTGGAGATGCTTTTTGAAAAACATACAATAGATGAAGTGGCGATGGAAGATATTTTTTATGCACATAATCCTGCAACAACAATCAAGCTTGCGCAGTTTCGCGGTGCCATTATGTTAAAACTACTGCAGGAGTTCGGACAGTTTCATGAGTACACTGCCCTGCAGGTCAAAAAAGCGTTGACAGGTAAAGCAAAGGCACAAAAAGAGCAGGTAGCTTTTATGGTTAAGCGGCTTTTAGGTATAAAACAAGAGATAAAGCCGCTTGATATTACCGATGCAATGGCAGTAGCAATTACACACTCTCAAAGGGTAAAGATTCGAAAGTAAGAAGGAATTTTCTATGATTTTATTTCAGGACAAATCCTCGCTTTGCTCTGAGCCTTGCATAAAACCATAGAAAATTTAGGTCACATCACAAGATAAAAAGGAAAAATATATGTCAAAATTTGAAAATGTAACAGTAGTAAAAGAGGCAAATATCTACTACGATGGAAAAGTAACAAGCAGAACTGTAGAGTTTGCAGATGGAAGTGTGAAATCTTTAGGCATTATGCTGCCGGGTGAATACACTTTTAATACAGCTGATAGAGAGATAATGGAAATGATGAGTGGGGAGCTTGATGTGAAACTTCCGGGAGAAGAGTACAAAACCCTTCAGACTCCCGAATCTTTTGAAGTGCCTGCAAACAGTTCGTTTGACTTAAAAATTAAAACGGTTACAGACTACTGCTGCTCTTATATTAAATAGTTAGCTGCTCTGTTTTGAAGCCAGAGATACAAGGGAGTTCACATCGAGTGCTCCGCTTACTCTGTCAACTTCACGGCCGTCTTTAAAGACAATGATGGTTGGAATGGAACGAATACCAAAACGTGCACCGAGATTTTGTTCATTTTCGGTATTTACTTTTGCAAAACGTGCTTTGAGTGGAAACTCTTGTGCGGCACGTTCGAAGTTTGGTGCCATCATCTTACATGGACCACACCATGGTGCCCAAAAATCGACAATAACAGGAATGTCACTGTTAGCAACAACTTCATCAAAATTGCTCTCATTAAGCTCCATTGGTTTTGTATCTAAAAGTGACTGTTTACATTTACCACAGTTAGCTTTTTTATAAGAATCTTTTTTCGGTACATTATTAACTGTCAAACAGTGTGGACATACAACTCTCATAAGCTTCTCCTTTTTTAAACATATTCTATATCTTTTTTGGTAAATTGATTGTTACTTTAGTTCCATTGTTCTGCGATTCAATACTTATTTCACCTTGCAGATGCTCAACTATGATGACCCTGCACATATAAAGGCCAAGGCCTGTTCCATTTTTGTTTTTAGTGGAGAAGTAAGGCTCGAAGATTTTTTCTATTATCTCATGCTCAATACCGCCTGCATTATCTTCTATAATAATGGATATATGATGCTTCAATGTTTTCACCGTAACACCTATCTTTTTCTCTGTTATATCATTTGTTTTAAACGCATCAATTGAGTTTTTTATGATGTTTATGATACTTTGCAACAGTTCATTTTTATAGGTATAGACAGAGAGATTGTCATCAATGTCTAAAGAGTAGGAGATATTGTACTGTGTCATTTCATCTTTTAAGAAGAAGATGGATTTGTTAAAAAGTTCTGCAAGTTTGACCTCTAATTTTACTTTATTTGGTTTAAAGTAGTCTCTAAAATCATTAATGGTCTCAGAGAGATATTTGACGGTATTATCAATTTTCACAAAAGAGTCATCCATACTTTTCTCATCGAGAGTATGCAACTCTTTTTTTATTTTGACATTGGCAAGGAGGGTTGTGATGAGTGAGAGGGGTTGTCTCCATTGATGGGCTATCATACTTATCATCTCTCCCATTGCAGCACTTCTTGAGTTTGCCAACAGTTGTTTATGTTGTATCTCTGTGAGTTCTTTTTCTTTGAGTAGCTGCTCATTGAGCTCTTTGATCTTTTTTACATAAGCAGCAAGTAAAGCGTTGGTGTTAGCCATGTTTGTCTGGTCTGTGAGTATAAGTGCTACAAGTTTGTTCTGCTCGTCAAAAGGGATGATACTAACATCTTGCTGCATATAAGAGAAATGTGCATTTTCAATCTGATTTATTTTTATGGGAATCAGGTAGTGTGAAGTGTTAGCTGTATAATAGGTTGGAGTATGCATTCTCAGGGCTGTTCTTATCTTACGAAGCAGTGTTTTTTCTTTAATTTCACCAAAAATATCGGTCAGTTTTTCCCCTAACAGCTCTTTTTCTTTGATGTGTGTGTGAATCTCCAGCCATCTGTTATAGTGATGAATTCTGAGTTCACTGTCTAAAATAATTACACCATTGTTCATGGTAGTAACAATTTTTTTATCTATAAGAGTTGATCTAAAATCGTATTGAGTTTTGTTTTGAGCCATTGGATTGATTCATCTTTTGTGAGTATAAATATCTTGCCGTTAATTTTTTGATCTTGAAAGTTGAGATTTGTATCGATAACGATAACTCGTGAGTAGAGTTGAAATGTCTCTACCCCTTCCATCTCTTCTAAAGGAATTTTGAGTATATTTGGCAGTGAAAAACTCACCTCTGTCTCCATCTCCTGTGCCAATTTTGTTGTGAGTGAAGAGGTGAGAACATTTGTGAGTTCTAAAATGGCATCATCCAAATCTTCTCTGTTTTCAAGCTCTAAGTGCGTAGCCAGATTTCTTGCACTCTCCTCATTTATAAAAAAAGCACTCTCTCCGTTAAACTCTCCGCTAAAAGCTTGCGTGGAGAAGAAATAGCTTGCATTTTTCAACTCATGAAATGTTTTGAGCAGTTCGTTTACTGTCATGATTTTTATGTTTGGAATGCTCAAAGATGCAAAGGCTTCTAACATATCTGCTACAACAGCAGTTGCACTGCCGTAAGCGATGTTCATAAGCTCCTGGAGTACATCCTCTTCATCTTCTGTTAGTGTCAAATTATTCATAGTTTAAGGAGGTCTAAAATTTCTTTCATTTTCAGAGGATTAATGGGCTTTGCAACATGCATTGTTGCACCAAGTGCGAGTACTCTCTCTTTTGCTTTTTCTTGTATGTCTGCAGAGACAACGACAATCTTTATATCAGGATTGATATCTAATATTTTTGGTATCGCTTCGTAGCCATCCATCACGGGCATTGTTAAATCTAAAAATATAATGCCCAGCTTCTTTTTAAGGAGCATTTTAAGTGCTTCCAAACCGTCACATGCCTCATAAACATTCTTTTCATCTACGAATTGGCAGAGTGATTTTTTTAAAACTCTGCGTGCAAGTTTGGAGTCATCTGTTACGAGATACTTCATCCTAGTTTTCTTTGAAAGACTCTATGGTTTCAGCCATACCGTAATCAGGGTGCTTTTTAGGTTCAAGAATAATCTGTGCTAGAAGTTTTTTATCCATATTTATAACAAGAGGAGCAAGAAAGTTAATGGTTGATTTTTCCAAAGGCTTTTGGATTATCAAAATGTTAAAGACAGCTACTTGTGAGTCTTTATCAATCTCTAAAAGTTCTTTTGCATCAAGCGGTATATCAATGGTATAGTCTCTTAAGAGATAGGGATTGACCAGAGTAAAAGATATGTTCTCATTTGTGTTGTCTATCATGGTTGAAAAGAGTGGGTCTATTTCATTTATTGTAACGTTTTTTGTATCTTGAAAACCTAGTATCTCGCCTTTGACTTCATAACTCATATTTTTCCTTTTTAAAATGCATCTTCATTGTACTTTATGTTTTCACTTATGACAAAGAGTAGAGCATTTTTGATGGATGCAAGCGTTTTGCAAGAGCCCAGACCAAGATGAAAAAGATCTTCTTCATGAAGTATGGAGATGCCCTGACTCATATCAACATAGCCAAGTTTACTCTCATCTATAAGCTTTGCATCATGCAGACCACTCAATAACAGTGTTATTGTTATCCAGTCATAGGCACGTGCTTTATCTTGCACGGCAAGTATCATTTCTGTTTCTGTCGGTGATATAATTTTTAAAGAGCGGATTTCGCTCTCTTTAAAATCGTCAAATCTTTCTAAAAATTTAGTAATTTCTGAGGAAGTTAAAGGTTTCATCCTATTGACAACCTACACACTCCATAGATCTGTCTTCTACATCACTCACCATCTCTGGAGATTGACTTCTAAGGTAGTAGGTAGATTTAAGACCGAGTTTCCACGCAAGCATATAAATCTCATTGAGGTAACGCCCGCTTGCTTTATCGAGTGTAATGAAGATATTGAGCGATTGCCCCTGATCTATCCATTTTTGTCTGATTGCTGCTGCTTTGATGAGCACTGTCTGGTTGAGATCATACGCAGGAGTATAGTAGCTCCATGTCTCTGGTGAAAGATTTGGAACTACAACAGGGATAAGTCCAGAGAGATTCTCTTCAAACCATTTACGCTTAAATACTGGCTCAATTGCCTGCGTAGTTCCTGTTAAAATAGAGATGGAACTCGTTGGTGCAACAGCCATAAGGTAACCGTTTCTCATCCCGTCACGTTTCACTTTCGTACGTAGATCATCCCACTCATAGGTTGAAGCAAAAAGTCCGCCGCGGTCAACAAGATTTATAACGTCTGCGTTCGCATGGTCTTGAGGAAAGATGCCTCTGCTCCATTTAGAACCTTGAAACTCAGGATAGCTTCCTTTTTCAACAGCTAAATCTGATGAAGCTTTGATGGTGTTATAACAAACAGATTCCATAACTTCATCTATCTTGTCGAAGTGCTCCTGGCTGCCCCAAACGATGGCAGATTCTGCCAGCATTTGTGCTTCACCCATAACACCAAGACCGATGGAGCGACTTCGCATGTTTGTACGTTTAACTTTTTCAACCGGGTAGAAGTTCAAATCTATTACATTATCTAAACATCGTACAGCCGTTGGAACGATTCTATCTATCTCCTCTTTTGTATTGATGCGGGAGAGGTTAATGGAAGCAAGGTTACATACAGCAGTTGCACCATCAACTTTCTCTTTTTCAACAACAAAAATCTGCATGCCACCTAAAGAGTCAAGAGCCGTTACTTTTTTAGCCGGTTTTTCGATGCCACTGTCAACTTTTACTATCTCCTCTTCTTCATAAGAGACACTTTCGCCGTTTTCAAAAATGAATTTTATTTTGTAGTGATTCGGCTGTGTATTTTGAAAAATCTCTGTACAGAGGTTTGAACTTCGAATAACACCAAAATGGTCGTTTGGATTGGCACGGTTTGCATTGTCTTTAAAACATAAAAACGGTGAACCGGTTTCAAAGTAGGATGTGAGGATTTTTTTCCACAGATCTTTTGCTTTGACTTTCTCTTTGATGAGTGTTTCATCCTGCTCTAACTCAAGGTAACGTTTGTTAAATTCTTCTCCATACATTGTAGAGAGCTCACGCACATCATAAGGATCAAACAGTGTCCAGATACTGTCCTCTTCAACTCTCTTCATAAACATGTCATTGAGCCACATTGCAGGGAAAAGATCATGCGCACGGCGACGCTCTTCACCAGAGTTCTTCTTGAGGTCTAAAAAGTCATTGATATCAATGTGCCATGGTTCAAGATAGACAGCGATGGCACCCTTACGTGTCCCTAACTGATCAACCGCAATGGCAATATCGTTTGTTATTTTGAGAAAAGGAACTGTTCCGCCTGCAGCATTTTTATGCCCGTCAATGAAACTTCCCATAGAACGAACCTGTGTCCAGTCCCAGCCGATTCCTCCACCAAATTTAGAGAGCATCGCCATCTCTTTGTAAGCGTCAAAAATCCCTTCGATATTATCAGGTGTAGAACCGATATAACAGGAGCTTAGCTGGTGTCTTGGTGTTCTGGCGTTTGAGAGTGTCGGTGTTGCTAACATCACTTCAAATTTTGAGATCATGTTATAAAATTTTATTGCCCACTCTTCTCTTTTCTCTTCGTGTTGTGCTAAGAACATTGCTATGGCCATAAACATGTGCTGCGGCAGTTCAATCGGCTCACCGCTTCTGTCTTTTATAAGGTATCTGTCGTAGAGTGTTTTAATACCAAGGTAGTTAAACTGCAGATCACGCTCAGGCTCTATGTGTTTTTCTAACTCGTCAAGGTCATACATCTCTTTAAGACCTAAAAGGATGCGTCCCTCTTTCTCTCCGCGTTCAAAATATTTTTGAAGGGAGCAGTAGCCTGTAAAACCGTTTACCTGATGGTAGAGATTAAAAAGAAAAAGTCTTGAAGCAACAAACGTCCAGCTTGGCGCATCAATGTCAATCTTGTCCACTGCCGTTTTGATGAGTGTCTCTTGAATCTCTTTTGAGGTAATGCCGTCACGAAAGTGAATCTGTGCATCAACTTCAAGTTCACTTTGACTGACGTTTGCAAGTCCTTTTACTGCTGCTGAAGTGTATTTTTGTATTTTGGAGATATCTAGGGGTTCTGTTCTGCCGTTTCTCTTTATAACTGTAATCATAAATCTTTTTCCTAACGTAATATGAAGAATTTTTTATATAACAATTTGGAAAAACAGTTATATAAAAAATTGCAAAATATTGTTTTTTGATGTATCTGATTTTATCGAAATTATCATCTTAAAAATATTAAAGTAGAGAAAGATTTTTGAAACTTTTCCAGATGTGTTACATCTAGAAAAGTATAAAAAAAAGTTATATTTAGAATAAATAAAAAGTCTCTACCATAAATAGGATTATTTGAATACCCTAGCAAATATTTTATCTACATTTTTTGTATAATAATCATAATTAAAACATTCACGAATTTTCTCTTCGCTGAGTTTACTTCTTAACTCTTCATCTGCAAGTAAGTGATTGAGATAAAGAGATTCTCCTTTTTCATTTGTCGTTGGACGACCCTGCTGAATCTCTTCCCAGACTTTCATTGCATTTCTTTGAACGATTCTATAGGCATCCTCACGTGAGACACCCTGAAGTGGAAGTTCAAGTAGAACACGCTGAGAGAAGACAAGCCCACCTGTAAGATTGAGATTTTTCATCATGTTTTCCGGATAGACTGTAAGGTTTTTTATAACATTGTTCATACGGTGTAGCATAAAGTCTGATGTGACGAATGAGTCAGGAAGCCAAAAACGCTCAGTTGAAGAGTGGCTGATGTCACGTTCATGCCAAAGGGCTACGTTTTCCATGGCAGGTGCTGCATAAGCGCGAATCATACGTGCGAGACCTGTGATGTTCTCAGTTAGAATAGGATTACGTTTGTGCGGCATTGCTGAACTTCCTTTTTGTCCTTTTGCAAAATACTCTTCACACTCATACACTTCTGTTCTCTGCCAATGACGAACCTGAACAGCAAACTTCTCAATAGAAGATGCCATAAGCGCTAAAGAGCTTGCAAGACGAGCATAACGGTCACGCTGAATAACCTGATTTGATACAGGTGCAGGTTTAAGTCCAAGCTCTTCACATGTATACTCTTCAAGCTCTAACGGTGCATGTGCAAAGTTACCCATTGCGCCACTTACCTGTCCCACAGAGATGACCTCCATAGTCTGCTCTAGATTTTCCAAATGGCGAGCCATCTCGTCATGCCATACAGCCAATACAAGACCAAAAGTGATAGGCTCACCATGAATACCGTGAGAGCGTCCAACCATTAGAGTCATCTTGTGCTCCATCGCACGTTTTTTGATAGACTCCATTAACATCTTTACATCTTCTATGATAAGCGCGAGTGAATCTTTCATTTGAAGTGCCACTGCAGTATCAATAGTATCTGATGATGTCATACCATAGTGAAACCATCTTGACTCTTCGCCAAGTGTTTCTGAAACAGAAGTTGTAAATGCAATTAAGTCATGACGAGTGACAGCTTCAATCTCATCAATGCGTTTAATGTCAAAACTTGCATTTTTAACAATTTTATCTGCATCATCTTGCGGAATCTTTCCAAGTCTTGCCCAAGCTTTTACAACTGCTTTTTCTACATCTAACCAAGCTTGATATTTTGCTTGGTATGTCCATTTTGATGCCATCTCTTCACGTGAGTATCTATCTACCATGATTTACCTTTTTATTGTGCTAAAATTCGCTTTAAATATAAGTGTGGTATTTTACAATAAATATCATAATAGAGGAATTAAGCTTGCCATTTGTAAAAAAGAAATTTGTAGTCCAAAAAAAGCAGCGGGCTTTTCTCTACTTAGTCAAAGAGATGGGTTATACTCATAAAGAAGCACAGCGTATGATTGCAAAAGGGAGAGTGCTTGTAAATGGTGAACCATTGACAAAAGCGGGAGCAGATATTGAAGGTGAGTTTGAGTTTATCTATTTTGAACCAATCACTAAAGGATTACTGCCAGTCTATGAAACAGAAGAGTTCGTTGTTTTTGATAAACCAAGTGGTGTGCTTATTCATCCTCAAAATAGATACACGCCCTACTCTTTAATTGATGAACTGAAATTTCAATATGGTAGAGATGCAAATATTGCTCATCGTATTGATCAGGAAACGAGCGGTCTTGTTTTGTGCGCTAAAAACAAAGAGAGTGAGAGAGATATTAAAATTATGTTTCAAGAGAGAGATATGAAAAAAAAATATCTTGCGATGGTACATGGAAAATTTGATGATACCATGACAGTTACGGCTCCACTTCTTAGAGCAGAAGATGAAAGTGCAATTGTACGTATGGTTGTGCGTGTAGATGAAAATGGTAAAGCATCTAAAACAGAATTTAAACGTTTACAATATTTCCCTGATTTAGATATGAGTCTTGTAGAGTGTAAACCGCATACTGGAAGACAGCATCAAATTCGTGTTCATTTGTTTCACGTGAAACATCCAATCGTGGGTGATCCAATTTATGGACAGGATGAAAAAGATATTGTTAGATTTTTAGACAGAGAGCTACCTTTGCAGGAACGCATAGAAAATACAGCTTCACCAAGATTACTGTTGCATGCAAGTGAACTTGCCTTTAACCTTTATGGTAAAGATTACCACATTAAAAGCAAGCTGGACTTTGAACAAGTAGCACGTGATAATATCAATAAGTTCTGATTATTGTGCACTTTATAAGCACTTATGTGAATAACTTTTTTAGTAAATAATAAAAATTATTGATTTCGATCCTTAAAACCTTTAAAATCTCGAAACATCCCTAAAACAGGGAGTCTACAAAATTCAGAATGTTAGTTTCAGTTATTATTTATATAAAATATTTCTTAAAAAGTAAAAAAATTTTACAATTTATTTCAGAAAAAACAATGTGATATTCACAAGTTAGAACAATGTGTGAATAATACACAGTTGGAGTTTTTTTTACTATTTTTTTTAGATTATAATTTTATTTAAGAGAAGAAAATGAGATTTATTGAAAATTTCATATTAGAGGAATTGAAAGTGGATTTTTTTAAGATTAGTAGGGTATTATTACATTCATAGACGACCTCCCTGGTGTGTTGGTCGTCACTTCTTTATACTGCGTTATATCTCTTAATGATTTTTTTCACACGACTTCTTAGTTTCTTTAATGCTTCTGTGCTTGTCTCACCATCAGCCGTTAGGTTTTCAAAGCTCTCACCTAACTGTGCTTTTGCTATCCAACCAATTTTATTATGGTATTTTACTCCTACAAACTGAACATCACCAAAGTGAGCTTTTGCAAGTCTATAGATCTCTTGTATTCTATCTGCATCTGTTTTTTGTGACATAATCTACCTTTGTTTGAATTTATATAATAATGAAGTAATTATAGCATGTATAGATTGTAAAAAGATTATTCGTCCTCTTTGGTAGCTGCCCAAATAAATCCACCAACGCCAACTGCAAACACAACTACCAATAAAATTACTTCCGCGATATCTACACCTGTAAAATCACCCATCATAAACCTTTAGTTAATTTTTGCAATTATACTCCTGCATTTGTTATCTAATTGTTAATTTCACTCTGTGTTTTTTCTTTTAACTGCCCACATGCAGCTGAGATATCGATGCCTTTTGAATCACGTATGGTAGAGAGAAGACCATGTTTTATGAGATACTCTTGAAAGGCAAACATATCTTCATAACTTGGACGCTCATACGGTGTACCCGGATAAGGATTAAAGTAAATAAGATTGACCTTTGCTTTGATGCCTGAGAGGAGTTTGACTAACTTCTTGGCACTGCCGAGGTCATCATTTTTATTTTTAATAACAAGATACTCAAACATAACACGTTTTCGGGTATCTATTGGAAAGCGTTTTACTGCTTCTATGATAGAGTTGATGTTATGCGCTTTATTCATAGGTATAAGCTCTGTTCTAAGCTTATCATCTACAGCATGGAGTGATATGGCGATGTGGACACCCAAGTCCATCTTGCCAAGCTGATCTATTTTATTGCTCAGTCCGCTTGTGCTAACAGTTTGTCTTTTTCCTGATATGGCAAGGCCCTCTTCTTCTTTAAAGATTGCGATGGCTTTTGCAAGATTATCAAGATTGTCAAGTGGTTCACCCATACCCATATAGACGATGTTTATTTTACGATTATGTTTGTGATTGTTATCGCGTTTGAGATTTACTACTTGAGCCACTATCTCGCCGGCTGTCAAGTCTCTAGTAAAACCGCCTTTTGCCGTTAGACAAAAAGAGCAGCCTACTTTACATCCGACTTGTGTAGAGACACAGATGGTATACTTTGCCTCTTGCGTGAGCTCTCCGTCAGTATCATACTGTGCATCTTTCATCTTCAGCCAGACAGCTTCTACTGTTTTGCCATCCTGAAGCTCGAAGAGGTACTTGATGGTTCCATCACTTGACTCTTCTTTGCGAATAATTTTCATAGGATTAACGAGGTATTTTTCTTCCAATTCCTCTTTCATAGCTTTAGGAATGTTCTTCATTGCATCATAATTATCTGCATATTGATGATAGAGCCAGCCATATATTTGTTTGGCACGAAAGGATGGTTTTACTAAGTTTGTTAGCTCTTCTTGTGTAAAGTCTAGGAGTGATGGTTTAGGCGCATTCATTTGGCTGTTAGTTCCTTAATACGTTTTTTTACATGCTCTTCAAGCAATATTTTTGCATCTGCATGATTTTTTAAAAAGTCATCATGCGCGTCTTTGTTAGTATAATTTGTAACACAAAAAACTCCGCCTGCAGGAATGTCAAACTCTTTTGCAATTGCTAAAACGGAAAAGTATTCCATATTTTCAATTCCTATGCCAAACTTTAAAAACTTTTTTGTGAGTTCTTCATTTGTGGAGATGTAGTTGGATGAGTTAACAATGAGATCTTTTGTATCTGTTGTATTTGTGCTGATGACATTTTCCAAAGGAGTATAGGCATCATTATTTAAAAATGCCAATTCAATGTTCGCTGCAGTTTTACTCTCAACGATGTCAAATATCTTCTGCTGGCCATAACTTCCGGCCGTTCCTACAAAGAGTAAAAACTCCGGTTTGTCAAACAAACAGAGTCGCGTGAGATTCATAGCAGTCTCTATAAGCCCTACTCCTATAGGTGTTGCAAAAGAGAAAGTCTCATTGTTACCTGCACAAATTATCATCTTAGAGTCTCACTGGAATGTTGTTGTTATGCAGGTACTGTTTTAAATCCATAATATCTATCTCTTTATAGTGAAAAATGGAAGCAGCAAGTGCAGCATCAGCGCCATGTTCAAACGCTTCTTTAATGTGTTTCATCGTTCCTGCACCACCGCTTGCAATGACTGGAACATTGACAGCTTTGGAAATCTGTTCTGTGATGCTAAGTTCAAAGCCTGCTTTTGTGCCGTCTGCATCCATAGATGTTAATAAAATCTCTCCACTTCCGCGTTCTACAACCTCTTTTGCCCACTCTAAGGCATCAATACCTGTATCGACACGGCCACCATTTAAGTAGACATTGTAGGAATCTTTTTCGTTTCTTTTCACATCTATGGCTGTAACGATGCACTGTGAACCAAAACGTTTTGCCCCTTCATCTATAAGCTCGGGTCGTTTTATAGCTGCAGAGTTCACACTTACCTTGTCGCAGCCAACATTGAGGAGTTTGTAGATATCTTCAAGTTTACGGATGCCGCCGCCTACAGTAAGAGGTATGAATATCTCACGTGCGACCTTTGCAACGATGTCGACAATAGTATCACGGTTATCAGATGAAGCGGTGATATCTAAAAATGTAAGCTCATCTGCACCCTCTTCATTGTATCTGCGTGCAACTTCTACAGGATCTCCCGCATCTTTAAGACCGACAAAGTTGATACCTTTGACAACACGACCGTCTTTGACATCTAAACAGGGAATGATTCTTTTGGCAAAATAATTTTTCATTGTTTTTGTAACTACCTTCTAGATTATTTTGAAATTATACACTTTTAGACTTAATAGCCAATTTGTTTCACGTGAAACAATCTCTACTTTTAGATAGTATTCTTAATCGTTGTTTAATATAGTTAGCACTATAATGTATAAAAAATTTTAATAATTTAATTGGAGATGATACCAATGAAAAAAGAAGAAGTTTTAGAACATTTGCGTGCCGCGAAGACCGCACATATTAAATGGGTCCAAAAAGCAAAATTATTAATTAACGGATTGGATATAGATGAAAATGCTATCCCTGTTGATTCAACAGAGTGTGCTTTTGGAAAATGGTTTTACAGTGATGGCCAAATTTTAAATGCTTTGTCAAATAATCCGCTTGAGTGTATGCAGCATATAGAGAGTTTACATTTTAATTTACATGACATATATCTAAAAATATTTCGCATATATTTTTCCCGAGAGAAAAAAACAGGCTTTTTTGCAAAACTTTTTGGTGTTAAAAGAATAGACCCTTCCAAAACAGAAAAAGAGCTCGCACAAGAGTATTATCAAGATATGGAGCGAATATCGCATGAGCTACTTGATGAGATAAATAGATTGGAGAGACGTATGGTCGCTGTTTCTGATGAAAAAATAGAGTCTTTAGTGTAAGATTCTTTTTTGTTACCTTTTTATAAGAAAAGTTAAGGTAGACTTATCCCCATGAATAAAGAAAGTGTTGTAGCGAAGAAGAAGTTTGGACAAAACTTTCTAAAAGATGAAACCGTTTTAAGAAAAATCGTCGAAGCGATGCCCAATAATGACAATAAAGTCGTAGAGATTGGACCTGGCTTAGGTGATTTAACTAAATTTTTAGTTGATGTCAAAAGTGTAGAAGCTTTTGAGGTAGATACCGATTTATGTAAACTGTTACAAAGTACGTTTAAAAAAGAGATTGTTACCAAGCGACTCCACATACATTGTGGGGATGTGTTACAAGCTTGGCAGAGTGCTTTGATAGATGAGCCGTATGACTTAGTGGCAAACTTGCCCTACTATATAGCTACGAACATCATACTCAAAGCACTCGCAGATCCAATGTGTAAAAACATACTTGTAATGGTACAGCTTGAAGTAGCAGAGAAATTTTGCGCAACAAGTGGAGAGAAAGTATTTGGTTCTTTGGGCATTATTGCTCAAAGTGTGGGAGAGGCAGCAATTGTCACAAAAGTTCCACCAACTGCATTTGATCCACAGCCCAAAGTAGATTCTGCTGTTTTTCTCATACAAAAGAAGAGAGATAGAAGTCAAAAAGAGTTCGAGGATATGCTTAGAGTTGCATTTACGCAGCCTCGAAAGACTTTGATGAAAAACCTCTCTTGTAAATATGACAAAGCAGAACTTCAAGAGGCTTTTATGAAGCTGGAACTTACATTAACGATTCGCCCTCATCAAGTTAGCACGAAGGACTATCACCAACTCTATACTATGATATAAAAGGAGT
>JALUWT010000055.1 GCA_027019325.1 Sulfurimonas sp. | reverse complement strand
CCTTAAAGTACACCCTTTTCTAACCTTAAGCGGTTTAAAATCTCTTAAAACACCGTAAAATAGGTGGATACAGGGGATTTAAAAAAATCATACACACAAGATTTTGAATCCGTCGTGTCTACCATTCCACCACGCTGGCATAATATGTTGGAGTTGAAATAATAGTGATATCTTACTTAAAAGTAAATAACATTTTGCCGATTTCTTTTGAAATGGAACTTTAATTGCTAGTTTTTTATAAATTAAAGACAAAATAATATTTTTTAAACAAACGGAGGTCTGCTATGCGTGTAACAACGAGTATGTATTATGACAACATTTATGGCAATAATAATTCAAAACTAAGCAAAGAACTTTTTGATGTCAATAGACAAATCGCGTCAGGCCTGAAAATTCAATATGCAAAAGATGGTGTACAAACCTTTACAGAGACAATGCGTCTTGATAATGAAATGACAACTTTAGGACAGATTAAAAAGAGTACAGAAAGTGGCCAGAAAATGGCCAACCAGACTGATACAGTGATGAATGAATTTGAAACAAGTATGAATAGAATGCGTACACTTCTGATTAATGCAGCGAACGGTTCACAGAGTAACACTTCACTTGATGCTATTGCTGATGAGTTACGTGGAATAAAGAAAAATCTTATAGGCTTGGCAAACACCTCTATAAATGGCCAGTTTCTTTTCGCTGGTTCTGCAACGGATGTAAAACCGATATCAGGCAATGGGACTTATAATGGCAACAATATTGCTATGAATGCTTTTGTAGGTTCAAATAACAAGCAGCAGTACAATCTCAGTGGTGCAAACCTCTTTTTGGGTGAAGAGATTTCGAGAAAAAGGAAAGTGACTTCAAATGTCATTAATCCTAATCTTTTTGACGGTAAAATGCTTACTCCGAGCAATACGATTAGAGATATGATGGGTGATAAAGACAACAACGTTAGTACCGTAAACACGAACTACTTCTATTTGCGTGGAACTAAACATGATGGAACAGCTTTTAAAGAAAAAATTCCTCTACAAGATACTGCTTCTATTTCTGACCTGTTAGCTAGGATTGGGAAAGCCTACGGAAATACAGGAACGATTGATGTTGTGAATGTAAGTTTAAATAATTACGGACAGATTGTTGTGCAAGATAAACTTCAAGGATCAAGCAAACTTGATTTTCAACTCTCTGGTGCAGTCGATTTTAACGGGGGCACAGATGCAAATGTGACAAATATCAATGCTTTAGATGGTGGAGAGACCAACTATGACAAAATAGTCGCTGGTACATCGACTGCTGGGAAACCGAATCTTTATATAAAAGAGTTTATGAAGTCTAATCTTACATCTGCAGCAGGTGCAGCAACAAACATACAAGGTCTAGTCTATGACAGAACAATGTTTAAAAAAGAGGGCTTTTCTTTATCTTCTAATGCACCGCAAGTACTTAAAAGCACAAATGCTTTTGCTTCTCCATCTACAAAAATCTCTGAGGTTGCTGACTTATCTCAAACAAATTCGGGAACATTAGATGGTTCTTCATTAACCTTAACAGGTACCGATGTCAATGGGAATGCTTATAATGCTACTATAGATTTCAAAAACACGACAAATGGAGGTTCCACTTTCACGGTGGGCGGAAATACTTATGATATTTTTAATATGGCTACTACACGAGCATCTGTCAACGCAGATGATATGACATATCAACAACTTATGGATGTTGTTAATATGATTACTACAAATACTTTACCAGCTACAAATACAGCAACGAATTATGATATAGCGATTAAAGATGCGGCACTTAAAGGCAATACTTATCTTAGCTATGATGGAAAACTAAGTTTTCATGATCTGCAAGGAACCGATGTAAATGGTACAAAAGCAAGTATTTCCCTTTATGATTCAAATAGTAATAATTTTACAGCCGGTGCAGCCTCTTCAATTATGACTTTTAATACAAACAATGCACTTACTATTACAGACCCAAAAACAGACTTTTTCAAATCAATAGATGATATGATTACAGCTGTTTCAGAGCATAAGCTTTACCCTAATTCAAAAGATGGAATTGCAAGAAATGTAGGCATAGAAAATGCTATACAGAAGATGGATAATTTGCAAAATCATGTATTTCGTATGCATTCAAAAGTCGGTGCGCAATCAAATACACTCAGTACTTCGTTAGCGAGAACGCAAATACTTGAGGTAAGTACAATGAGTTTACGCTCATCGGTTATTGATACCGATCTTGCTAAAGCTGCATTGAAGCTGCAACAACTGACAACAAATTATCAGGCAATGCTTTCAACGGTTGGGAAAGTATCAAAGCTAAGCCTAGTTAATTATCTATAATATTTTTTGGCTATACTTCCTTTTATAATTTGATTTAAACACTTTAAAGGTATTTTATTTGAAAGAGACTGTTTTTATTATTGTCCTTGGCGTGCTTGTATATCTAGGCTTTTCCACTCTATTTGGTGAAACTGGTCTTATGGGAAGTTATGGTGCCGCATTTTCCGCTTTGAATCAAGGGTACTTTGGATATATTGCATTTATTTACCTCTTTGTACTTCTTTGGCCACTCTACCACCTCTACAAACATACTAAATTTGAATTTAGAGAAGCCGAAGTCACCATTGCCTCTTTTTTGATTTTTTCTTCACTCTTGTTAGCACAGGCCCTCCTTATAGAGAATCTTTACAGAGGAAGATTTGGTGCTGATTTTGTAGACTTCCTATCGCCTTACATTGGAGTATTTGGATTATGGGTTTTTTGGGGTATTATCACTTTAGTAGCTATCGTGATTTTGCTTGACAGAAGCACTTCAGAGCTTGCAAACTACCTATTTAGTCTAATAAAAAGCAGTTCTAAGAGAGTAAAACCAGCATCTCCTAAAAAAAACATTGTTTTTGAAGAGAATAAAATTCAAGAAGGCGTCACAAATAGTGTAGAACCTCTTGATTACACCATAGATGAGATAGATAAGCCTGCCTATTTGAGAAACAGTGAGACAACTAAACTGGTTCCAAAAAAGAAAGCGAAAGACGAAGAACAAGAGGTAGAACAAGAGGTAGAAATAGCGCATAGTAAGAAAAATATTTTAGATGTTGCAAAAGAGCTCAAAGAGCATAAAAACACTGTTATTGTCGATGAATTAGAAGAAAATAAGAAACTCTTAGCCGGCATGGAAAAAGGGAAGGTTGAGAAACCTAAAAATTTCAAACTGCCATCTGTTGATTTTTTGCAAAAACCACCAAAAACTTCACGCACAATTGATGAAAGCGAACTTGATGATAAAATCCGCTACCTCATTGAAAAACTTGCTCACTTTAAAATAGACGGTGATGTAGTACGTACCTATGCCGGTCCTGTTGTTTCAACATTTGAGTTTAAACCTGCAGCCAATGTAAAAGTAAGTAAGATTCTAAATCTCCAAGATGACCTTGCTATGGCACTTTCAGCTGAGACCATTCGTATTCAAGCACCGATTCCGGGAAAAGATGTTGTCGGTATTGAAATACCAAATGAAGTAGTTGAAACTATCTATCTGCGTGAGCTATTAGATGACAAGCTTTTCAAAAACTCCTCATCTCCGCTTACTATTGTTCTTGGAAAAGATATAGTCGGCAAGCCTTTTGTAACAGATTTGAAAAAGCTGCCGCACCTACTTATAGCGGGAACGACAGGGAGTGGAAAGAGTGTCGGTATTAATGCTATGATACTTTCACTGCTATATAAAAATTCTCCGGATCAGTTAAGACTGCTTATGATTGACCCTAAAATGTTGGAATTTTCTATTTATAATGATATTCCGCACCTTTTAACTCCTGTGATTACAAAACCAAAACAGGCAATAGTGGCACTCAATAATATGGTAGCAGAGATGGAGCGCCGTTATGAGTTGATGGCTGAGAGTCGTACAAAAAACATTGAAAACTATAATGAAAAAGTCAAACGCGTAGGCGGAGAACATTTTCCATACATAGTCGTTATTATAGATGAACTAGCAGATTTGATGATGACAAGCGGCAAAGATGTTGAGATCTCTATTGCAAGATTGGCACAGAAATCCCGTGCCTGCGGTATTCACCTCATTGTCGCGACACAACGGCCTTCTGTGGATGTTGTAACAGGTCTCATCAAAGCAAATCTTCCATCACGTATCTCATACAGAGTAGGGCAGAAAGTAGATTCAAAAATTATCTTAGATCAGATGGGTGCTGAATCTCTACTTGGGCGTGGTGACATGCTTTTTACACCTCCTGGTTCTCCTGCACTTGTCCGTCTGCATGCACCTTGGGCAACTGAAGAAGAGATAGAAAAAATAGTTGACTTCATTAAAGCGCAGCGTGAGGCAAATTATGACAAAAGCTTTTTAGTGCAAGAGAGTGAGAGCAGTGAAGCCTCTTCTGGGGAGACATATGAAGAGTTAGATCCACTTTATGAAGATGCGAAAAATGTCGTACTTAATGATAGAAAAACATCTATCTCCTATCTTCAAAGAAAACTTCAAATCGGCTATAACCGTTCTGCACGTGTTATAGAACAACTTGAGCATGAAGGTATCCTCTCCACTCCAAATACCAAGGGTATCAGAGAGATTCTCTAGATGCCAAAACCTCATTTTATTTTCACGCAGTATAAGAACTCTTTACGTGTATACATTCCAAACCTAGAATCTTTGGATGTTACAACTATACAAAAGATAGAACAATTTGTATTAAAAAGAAAAGGCTACTTTGATTTTAATACATATACATTTGTATTGCAAAAACGTCTCGAGTATAAAGAGTTCAAACAAGTTGTGAAAGTCAGTGGTTTGGATGTCGATTTTGAGCAAAATAAAATTGAGCAAGTTTCAAAACCAAGAGTGAGTTTTGGACAGTATAAAGGCCTTTTCTATAGCGAGCTTCCCGACTCCTATCTGCTGTGGTTAAAAAACAACTACAGAGGCAGAGAGAAGAGCATTATTGAGAAAGAGATAAAAAGTAGAAATTTATGATTGTTACTTTTATGCACATATTTTCAATAAAATAAAATATTAGTGTTTACATTTGTAACACTAACAAAAATGATTATATTTCTTTAGATATAATATTCCAAAATTAATTAAACAGGAATAATTATGGGATTTATAGAACAATACGCAGCTCATGTGGCTGAAAGAGAAGCACTGGGTGTTCCGCCTTTACCACTTACTGCTGAGCAGACTGTAGATGTAATTGAATCAATCAAAGTAGGCGAACAAACTGATGAGATGCTTGAGCTTCTTCGCAATCGTGTTTCTCCTGGTGTTGATGATGCAGCATACGTAAAAGCAGCATTTTTAAACGAAGTGGCTTTACAAAAGCATACTATTGCTTCTATAACACCCGAAGCAGCTGTAGAGATGCTAGGAATGATGCTTGGTGGATACAATGTTAAACCACTAGTTTCCTGTTTAACTTCAAAAAATGTTAAAGTTGTTGCATCTGCCATTGATGCGCTGTCTCATACACTTCTTGTATATGATGCATTTAATGATGTTGAAGAGTTACATAAAAAGGGCGTAAATGCAGCAAGTGAAGTATTGGCGGCATGGGCAGAGGCTGAATGGTTTACTTCAAAACCTGCATTAGCTGAAAAAATCACTGTAACCGTATTTAAAGTTCCTGGTGAAACAAATACAGACGATTTATCTCCTGCTTCAGAAGCATTTACACGTTCAGACATTCCTCTTCACGCAAACTCTATGCTTACTGCTAAGATGGAAGACCCAATGGGTACTATTAACAAACTTAAAGAGCTTGGACATCCTGTAGCATATGTTGGTGATGTTGTTGGTACTGGTTCATCAAGAAAATCTGGTATTAACTCTGTGCAGTGGCATATGGGTGAAGATATTCCAGGTGTTCCAAACAAACGTACTGGTGGCGTCATTCTTGGTGGAACTATTGCTCCTATATTCTTTGCAACAGCAGAAGATTCTGGTGCACTTCCTTTAGAACTTGATGTAACACAGATGGAAACTGGTGATGTTATCGACATCTATCCATACAAAGGTGAAGCGCATAAAAATGGTGAGTGTATTGCAACTTTTAATCTCCGTCCAAATACAATTACTGATGAAGTGCGTGCTGGTGGTCGTATCCCTCTTATAATTGGGCGTGGTCTTACTTCTAAAGCTCGTAGTGTTTTAGGCTTTGATGCGACAGATATCTTTTTAACAGCAGATCAGCCTGCAGACAGTGGTAAAGGCTATACGTTAGCACAAAAGATGGTTGGTAAAGCTTCTGGTTTAGCCGGTGTTCGTCCAGGTATGTATGTAGAACCTGAAATGAGTACAGTTGGTTCTCAAGATACAACAGGTCCAATGACTAGAGATGAGATCAAAGAGCTTGCTGCACTTGGTTTTAATGCCGATTTGGTTATGCAGTCATTTTGTCATACAGCTGCATACCCAAAACCTTCAGATGTAACTATGCACCACACACTTCCTGACTTTATAGCAAACCGTTCAGGTGTTGCTCTTCGTCCGGGTGATGGTGTTATCCACTCTTGGTTAAACAGAATGGTTCTTCCAGATACTGTTGGTACTGGTGCAGACAGCCATACACGTTTCCCTATTGGTATCTCTTTTCCTGGAGGATCAGGAATCGTTGCTTTTGCTGGTGTAACAGGTTCTATGCCTCTTACTATGCCTGAGTCTGTTCTTGTACGCTTTAAAGGCGAAATGCAACCGGGCATCACGCTTCGTGACCTTGTAAATGCTATTCCACATCAAGCGATTAAAGAGGGGCACTTAACTGTTGAGAAAAAAGGGAAGAAAAATATTTTTGCCGGTCGTATCTTAGAGATTGAAGGTTTACCTGATTTAAAAGCTGAGCAGGCGTTTGAGCTTTCTGATGCTTCTGCTGAACGTTCAGCTGCTGCATGTACAGTAAGACTTAACAAAGAACCTGTCATTGAGTACCTCAAATCAAATGTTACTCTCCTTAGCTCAATGATTGATGCGGGATATGAAGATCACAGAACATTGGCACGTCGTGTTGTTAAAATGGAAGAGTGGTTAGCAAAACCTGAATTAATGGAGCCAGATGCTGATGCTGAGTATGCAGCAGTTATTGAGATTGATTTAAATGAAATCACTGAACCAATTTTAGCATGTCCTAATGATCCAGATGATGTGGCAACACTTTCTGAGATTTTAGCATCAGATAGACCTACAAATATTGATGAAGTCTTTGTTGGTTCTTGTATGACAAATATCGGTCACTACCGTGCACTTGGTGAAGTTCTAAAAGGTGAAGGCGCTGTTCCAACACGTCTTTGGGTTTGTCCTCCGACAAAAATGGATGAGAAACAACTGACAGAAGAGGGTTACTATGCACTCTTTGGTGCTGCGGGTGCTCGTACAGAGATTCCTGGATGTTCTTTATGTATGGGTAATCAAGCACGTGTTGCTGACAATGCAATTGTCTTTTCAACATCAACTCGTAACTTTGACAATCGTCTTGGTAAAGGTGCGCAGGTTTATCTTGGTTCTGCAGAGCTTGCAGCTGTATGTTCACTTCTTGGAAAAATTCCAACAAAAGAAGAGTATCTTACATTGACACAAAAAATTCAAGGTAAAGAAGACAATATCTATAAATATCTTAACTTCAACCTTATTAAAGACTACAAGCTGAACTAAATTCACAGTGCAAAAATGGACTAAATCCATTTTTGCCAAGCTAAACTAAATTTATAGCGCAATAAACGGACTTTGTCCGTTTATGCTTCTTACTTCTTAACCTCTTATAACATCATATTCATCTGGAATGACAGGTGTAAACTCTTTTTTATCTATCTTTTTATTCACTATCTGATTTGTAAAGTTGATTAGAACCCTGTTCTCAAACTCATCTTTGTAAGAGATGGACTCAATTGAGCTATTTTTTGTTTTAATTATGAACGAAGTGTTGTTATATTTTGCAAGATATTTATCATTAGCAAGTTTTTTTGCATTTTTTATAAGCGTAAAAAAATCAAAATTATTGCCAATCTTTTTGATAATAGCCTGCTCAAGTTCCGGCTCGACTATGATTGCCTGATTGTCCATTATGTAGACCTTTTTTTGTATCGGTTTTATATATGTCCAAAGAGCATATTGCGGCTTACTCGCTTTTACATGACCATAATAGAGAATTGTTTTGTTTTGATCATCACTAATGCTCTGGCTAAAATCAGCTTCAAATGAGTTTATGTTGTTCAGATTTGCAAAGCTTGCAGTTGCTAAAAAAAGTAGTAAAAATTTCTGTTTCATATCTATCCTTATTGAGAGAAATTATAGCAAATTATCCATTTATACAAACTATTAGATTTAATGTGATAAAATTAGAGCAATTTCAACTATTACTATATAGTAAGTTATATAGTAAATTAATAAGGTGAGCAATGCTACAGGCATTTATGGGTAAGGTATTTGGAACAGCAAATGACCGTGAATTAAAAAAATATTTCAAGAAAATAGAAAAAATCAATGCGCTTGAGAGTAAATATGAGTCTTTAAGTGATGAAGAACTAAAAGCTTCATTTTTGGAACTTAAAAAGAGTGTACTTAGTGATGAGAAGAGTTTAGATGATGTCCTTTTTGACTCTTTTGCCATAACGAGAGAAGCTTCAAAACGTACCCTTGGTATGCGTCACTTTGATGTACAGCTTATTGGTGGTATTGTTTTGCATGAGGGTAGAATCGCAGAGATGAAGACAGGTGAGGGTAAAACACTCGTTGCAACACTGCCTATTATATTAAATGCGATGACAGAAAAAGGTGTGCATCTTGTAACAGTTAATGATTACCTTGCTTCCCGTGATGCGCATGAGATGGGACCTTTGTATAATTTTCTTGGTTATGGCGTAGGTGTTATCTTAGAAGATATGCACGATCCTGAAGAGAAAAAAGCAGCCTACGAGGCAGACATCACATATGGTACAAATAACGAGTTTGGTTTTGACTACCTGCGTGACAATATGAGTTACTCAAAAGAGAATATGGTACAACGTGGGCATAATTTCGTTATTGTTGATGAAGTAGATTCCATTTTGATTGATGAGGCGAGAACACCACTTATTATCTCTGGTCCGACAAACAGAAATATGCAAGATTATGTACGTGCTAATGCCATTGCACAGGAGCTTGAAAAAGAGAAACACTTTACCGTTGATGAAAAAGATAAAGTCATTCTTATAACAGAAGAGGGGATTACGGCAGCCGAAAAGCTTTTTGATGTTGAAAACCTCTACAGTGCTGAAAACTCATCACTTCCTCATGCACTTGATCAGGCACTCAAAGCAAATTATCTTTTTGAACTTGATGTAGATTATGTTGTCAATG
Source organism: Sulfurimonas sp. (assembly GCA_027019325.1). Lineage (GTDB taxonomy): Bacteria > Campylobacterota > Campylobacteria > Campylobacterales > Sulfurimonadaceae > Sulfurimonas. Next base: position 5,187 of record JALUWT010000055.1, on the reverse strand, counting down.
AGGGTGAAGTTGTCATTGTTGATGAGTTTACAGGGCGTTTAAGTGAAGGTCGCCGCTTCTCTGAAGGACTACACCAGGCACTTGAAGCAAAAGAGCGTGTTGAGATTAAAGAAGAGACACAGACACTTGCAGATATTACATTCCAAAACTATTTTAGAATGTATGACAAACTAGCAGGTATGACAGGTACAGCTGAGACAGAAGCGACAGAATTCGCACAGATTTATAGCTTAGATGTTGTCTCTATTCCTACAAATATTCCAATCACAAGAAAAGACTTTAATGATCTTATCTATAAAACTGAGGGGGAGAAATTTGATGCTGTTATTGAGACGGTTAGAGGGTTAAGTAAGACAGGGCAGCCTATCTTAATAGGTACTGCTTCAATTGAAAAGTCAGAACTCCTTCATGAAGTACTTAAGCGTGAAAAAATCGCACACACAGTTCTCAATGCGAAAAATCATGCACAAGAGGGTGAAATCATTAAACATGCCGGTGCGAAGGGCGCCGTCACCATTGCTACAAATATGGCAGGTCGTGGTGTCGACATCAAAGTAGATGATGAAGTAAAATCACTTGGTGGGCTTTACATTATAGGTACAGAGCGCCATGAAAATCGTCGTATAGATAATCAGTTACGTGGGCGTTCAGGTCGTCAGGGAGATCCAGGATCGACACAGTTTTATCTTTCATTAGAAGACAATCTTCTTCGTATCTTCGGTTCAGACAAGATTAAAAGTATCATGGAGAGACTTGGTGTTGAAGATGGTGAATACATTGAGTCAAAAATGGTTACACGTGCCGTTGAAAAAGCGCAGAAAAAAGTGGAAAATATGCACTATGAGGGACGTAAACAGATTGTTGAATATGATGATGTCGCAAATGAGCAGAGAAAAATTGTCTATAAGTTCAGAAATCAACTCCTCGATGAAAAGTATGACATCGTTTCTAAAATTAATGAAATCCGAGAAGAGTATGTAGCACATATTTTAGCACATGCCGACATCTTTGAAGGTGCTGCACCAGAAGACTTCAACCTTAAGAAGCTAGCAGAGCTTTTAAAAGAAGAGGTAAACTTTGACTTGGAAATTCAAGAGCTTGAAGGTCTAGAACATGAAGATCTTTATGCGGCAGTTGTTGAAAAATTAAAAACTGCCTATGATACAAAAATGGGTGTACTTGACGAAAAAATGCGTCAGGATATTGAAAAAGAGTTCTATCTTAAAGAGCTAGATGATGCATGGAGAGAGCACCTCTATGCTATGGATAATATGAAAACAGGTATCCGCCTGCGTGCATATAACCAAAAAGATCCATTAGTTGAATATAAAAAAGAGAGTTTTAACCTTTTTGGTGAGCTCATCAATGACATTAAATTCAATACAATCCGAACACTTCAAATTATTCAGTTTAAAATGGAAACAGCTGAAGAAGAGGCTGCAAGAATTACTCAACAGCTTGAAGATGAAAAAAGAGCACAAGAGGCATTGATGCAGCTCAATATGAGTGATGAAGATTCCGAAGATAGGATTATAGGAAGCGATAAAAAACCTGCAAGAAATGATCCTTGTCCATGTGGCAGCGGCAAAAAGTATAAACAATGCTGCGGTAAAAGCGGTCCTAAAAAAGGTGTGTTTGCTTCTTGAAAAAAAATATAGTTCCCTATCTCGTAAAAAGATTTTTACGCTTTGATAAAGATCAGCCTTTTATCTTTATCTCTGCGCTTTTAGCATTTTTGGGTATCTCCATCGGTGTTACAGTGCTACTCATTGCTATGGCACTAATGAATGGCTTTGATAATGAGTTTAAGAAAAAACTAACCGTTATGAATTACCCACTGACTGTAATACCAAAGTTTTACGGCGCAGTCAATGAAAATTTATTAATAGACTTAGAGTCAAAATTTCCCTCTTTACATTTCAGCCCTTATGTACAGTCTTCTGTTATGGTAAAAAGTGGCTCAAACCTTGAAGGCGGTTACCTTTTTGGTGTAAACTTCAAAGATGAGGCGACTGTCAATGAGATTCTTGCAAAAGCTATCAAAGGTGTAAAGTTTCATAGATTTGATGTTTTGATTGGTAAGAGTCTTAAAGATGAGTTTGACTTAGGTATAGACGAAAAACTGATGTATATCTTTACAAGTGTAGAACCAGGTGGACTCTCCATTGCACCAAAAATAAAACGTTTCAAAGTACGCTCTGTTTTTGATTCAGGACTCTCTGCCTACGACAAAGCGTACAGTTATACAACACTCTCTTCACTGCAAAGAGTTCTGCATATGCCGAGTAATCAGTATGATGGAATACACATCTATTCAGTAAATCCACGCAAAGATATAGCGCGCATCAAAAAAGAGCTTCCAATCAGCACAAGCATACGAGGCTGGTGGGAAGATAATGTAAACTTTTTTGCTGCGTTAGAAATGGAAAAGGCCTCTTTGTTTATTGTTTTGATGCTTATTATCCTTATTGCAGCTATTAATATTATATCATCCCTCTTGATGACAGTGATGAATAGACGTGGAGAGATTGCACTTCTACTCTCATTAGGAACTACAACAAGTGAGATAAAGAAAGTTTTTCTCTACTTGGGAGTTGTCATAGGCATTAGTGGAATTCTCGCAGGTATTGTGTTAGGTTTAGGCGGCATATGGGTGCTTGGTACATTTGATCTTATCCATTTGCCAAAAGATGTCTACCCAACATCAACTCTGCCACTTGATTTAAGCATACAAGACTTTTTTATGATTATAAGCGGTGCATTTGTTATTGTTGTTGCATCAGCATACTATCCTGCTAAAAAAGCCAGTGAAGTAGATATTTTAACAGTTCTAAGAAACGAGTAAAAACTTATTTCTCTTTAGAGATATTAATGTCTGCTATATCTTTTATGATTTTATAAGGCAGAGTCAAAGTTCTTAATATTATATTGAGTGGTGCAACAGCGATATCTCTTGCAAGCATTGTCTCTACCTTCGGATCTGTCAATTTTCCTGTAACCTTTAGAGTTGTAGATATACTTTGTCCATCAAAGATAATATAACCTACAAGAGGAATTTTTGAGAGATTACTTCCAAGATCTGTTTTAAGGTTTAAGTCCAAATCTATGTTGTTATATCGTACACTTGCCGTACCTTTTCCAAGAATTTTTATCTCTTTTGATCCAATATAAATATCTGAAATATCAAGAATATGGTCCTTGGAGTGAAATTTCATATAAGCATTATCAATATGTAAACCCCTTTTACTATATCCAGGCAATGAAAATGTTGCGAGGGAAGGAATAGTATTGATAAAAGCTAGGATGTTGTTGAGCACTACATAATCTTGAATTGTACTGTTTTTAATATAAAAAGTGCCGGTATAATCTTTAAATGTTCCGCTTATTGAAAAATCTAGACTTCCTCCATTAAACTTAGAGAGCGAGAAAAGCTTTTCCATAAATTTATCATCAAAATCCTGCCCATAAAGATGAAATGTGTCGTCTTCTAATAGAAATCCAGCCTTACCTTTTCCATGAGCAAGTTGTGCTGTAATAATGCCATTATAGTATTGCAGATTCAGTGTATCAGATATAACATATCTATTGTTTCCAAGATAAATGTAGGAGTTTTTTGCTTGTAAAAATATATTGATAGCGTCTTTTTTTGATTGTGTATTTTTTGTCTGTTTTGTAAGTAAAGTTACAAACTTTTGTAACTCATCACTGTTAATACCACAATTATGAAGATTAATTTTTATGTCATCAGCGACCTTAATGTTGACTTTTTTATTAACTTTGAAGTATATATTTTGATTTTTTGTTATATAACCGTCTATATTATATTTGTTGATGGCTTTATCTTGTTCTGTCAAGAGTTTATATTGGTAGTAAATGCCGCCTTTAAATTTTGTATATTTGTCATCACTATTTTTATAAAAACTTGCTTTTCCGTTAGTAATATTATATTTTCTTAAAAAATTTGAATTTTTGGCAATGATTCCAATGGAGTCAAGATTGAGCATCCACTTGTCGTTTGTTAAAATGAAATTTGCCTGGAGTTCTGTAGAGTCTATCTTTAGCTGTTTTTTACTTTTAATTAGAGTTAAATTGATGCTCTTTTTATAGTAAAGAATTTTTTTACTTTTTGGATTAATTAAAATAAAATTTTTAAGATTTATATCTGCTTTTTTCTCTTTTATATTGTAATTAGCACTCATTTCGGTTTTAATATACTTACCAATATCTAAGCTTGTATGTTCTAGCAACACTCTCTTTTTGTCCAACTTTAATAAAAGTTTATTTATCTTGTACTGCGATCCATTAACACTGAAAAAAATGTTGTCTTTTGTTTTTATAGAAAGATATTTTTCATAATGCAGTTTTAATTCTGTATTTGATTGTGCAAGTTTGATTCCTTGATATTTAAAGCTTAAAAGATCGAGGTTAACGTCAGCAAGCTGGTTCTTTATATTCGCTGTTCCAGTGATAAAACCATCTGCTATTCCATCAATAGCAAAGTAACTTGCAGGGAGTGTTATCTGTAGTGTTTGTAGATTAAACGGTATATCAAGTGCATCTAAGTGTGCATCGATACCGTTAATAATCCAATCAGATTTTTCCACTACTACAGTGTCTCCTTTGGGAGAGATATTATAGACTACTTTGCAGGGGTTGTTGTTGGTATTAAGGTATTGATCTTTTGTAAGTTTTAATTTTGTAAGATTGAGATGAATAGCACCAATTGCTTTTTTTGCATTATACTTTACACTTACATCTGCATCTGCCATATCTTTATAATGCGCTTTCATACTACTGATATCTACATCATAATTATTGAGTTTCATGAAAGTATCATTGATATCAATATTTAATCCAAGATAATCAAAGTTTGCTTTTTTTGTAAAAAAATCACCCTTTGCATCAATTTTGATGGTTTTGAGATTAACTGCTATAGTTAAATTTGTCTGTACTGTGCCAGTGTGTTGCAAAAATGGTAATTTAATATGGTAGGTATTAAGAATGGTTAGCATATCTTCATTAAGCATTCCATCAAAGAGCAGATGCAATGTTAATATCTCTTGTGGCTTTGTGAAATCAATTTTCAACCAACTTTTATTAAGGTACATCCCATATGAGTAGGCCTTTTGAGGACGAATATATAAGACACCATTCAAAAATTCAAGCTTAGTTATTTCTGTGTGCACA
>JALUWT010000054.1 GCA_027019325.1 Sulfurimonas sp. | reverse complement strand
GAGTTTTTTATGAATTGAGAGGCAGGGGAAATGTTATGGAATTATTTGGGTTTATAGTCACTTTGGGGTATTTTATTTTCCGTGAAATAAGTTCATCTATTGCATTATTTATAATGTTTAAAAGCACTTGAATCACCTCATTTGCATAGGTATTGACAATCAAGCGCTGTTGTTGAAAAAACTTTATCTCAACAGTTGTTTTTTTTAATCTCGGTTGCACAAAACTGATGGCTTTAGTTATCAACTCATTAATATCAATGGAGCTTAGTTCTTTATCTGGACGAAAATAGGTTTGAAAATCATCAATCGTTTCAGAGAGATAAATGACAGTATCACTAATATTTTCAAGCGCTTTATCGAGCTCTTCATCGGAGACCTCTTCGCCTAAAAGTTTTTTGACCTGCAGGTTTGAGATATTAAGTGTTACTGTAGAAAGTGGTTGTCTCCATTGATGCGCAATCATACTAATCATCTCTCCCATAACTGCCTGTTTGGACTGCATTGTGAGCATTTTATCTTTTTGTGTCAGCTCTTTTACTTTACGTGAGAGCATTATCTGCTGTCTCTCAATCATCGCTTTTGCTTCATCCATCTTCTTTTTGTAAAAATAAATAATAACACTCACAATACCAAGCACAAAAGAGAGATAGGAGACTTGAAACATCGAATACGAAACCTGCATAAATGGCTGCAGAGGCGCAATTAGCAGCATAGTAATCATAAACATTACCCAAACTATAGCACTCTTATCATCTTGAAAATAGAGCAGTATGATGGGGTAGGTAAATATCCAGACATGTTTCAGTTCGGAGGGTTCACTGACATAAATAAGATACAAAAACAAAAAAGTAAATTGCAGTGTCACGATGAAAGAGACACGCGTAATAGAATATTTACTACGACGCAATAGCAAAGCTAAAATAATGTTTATACAAAGCAGTGAAACTTCGATAGCAATAAGATGATGCTTTTCATGGTGGGCAAGATTAATGCCTATCCCATATAGTAAACCGACAGAGGAGAGCATCAAAGCAACATTCACCATTTGAAACTTGCTTCTTAGTTCTGTTTCTGACGTATCAAATTCAAAACCGCTTGTAAAAAGTTCCTCTTTTACCATCTGTTTTTTCCTTTTTTATGGAAGGTATATTTTGTCCTGCAGCTCTTCATATTCAAGCTCTGCCTGACTATCAAGAGTGATGCCGCCACCACTCTTGTAGATATATCCATCACCCTTTTTCTCAATAAAACGAATCATAACCCCACTATCGAGGCTCTCTCCGTCAAAATATGCAAAAATTCCACTAAAGAAGTCCCTTTCATACTTTTCTATTTTCTCTATTATATCTAAAGTACTCTTTTTTGGTGCACCACTGATACTTCCGGCAGGCAGCAAAGCGGCTAAGATATCACCCAAATGCTCACGCCAGTTCTCTGCCAGTTCCCCACTGATATGCGAACTGACCTGCAGCAGCTCTTTTTCTCCTGCATTTATTTTTTGAATGTAGCGAAACTTCTCAACTTTTACATTTTTGGCAACTATGGAGAGATCATTACGCAGCAGATCAACTATCATTATATGTTCTGCCATCTCTTTTTCATTGGAGAGAATTTTCGCTTTAGCATTGACAATTGCTGCATCAATCGTCCCTTTCATAGGAAAGGTATGGATGCAGTTATCTTTCATCTGCACAAATTTTTCAGGAGAGAAACAGACAAACTCATCTCTCACGCGCAGTTTATAGTGAGCATTTGCAAGAGCATAGATCTCTTTGAGGGAAAGCTCTGTTTCTATGGATGTTGGCTGCGTGAGGTTGAGTATGTAGGTATTGCCTGATTTTATCTCATCAATGACTGCATCAAATTTTTTTTTATAATCACTAAAGTCCGATGGCATTTTTTGTAAAAAATGGGAATGTTCTTTATACTCAAAATCTTCACAGATACAGAACTCTATATCACTCTTTTGCAGTTCATCTTTTGTATAGACTTCTACATTCTGCGCTTTAAAATCACTAATAAGCAAAAATGGAGTGCCTTCTTTTGCTAAAGCATTTACTCTCTGAAAAGACATCAATCCGTTTAAACTATCAACTTTTTGAGTATTGCCATTCTGATATTTACCCCATTAGTGACCTGCTCAAGCACTTTGCATCGTCCATCTTCGAGCATTGCATCTGTAATGTCAATATTTCTATGAACCGGGCCGGGATGCAGCAGTATAATGTCACGATCTCCAACTAACTCTTCCGTGATGCAAAAGTCACTCGCATAATCTTTTAAAGAGGCATAACTTTGTGAGGAGTGGCGTTCTGTTTGCGTTCGCAGACTCATAATGGCGTCGACTTCATCTATTATCTCACGTAGGTAATGTGTTGTTCGCAGAGAAGTTTTTGGAAGAAAGTGCGGTGGCGCCACTAAAATCACTTCCATTCCAAAACGTGTGAGTAGTTCAATGTTTGAGTTTGCCACACGGGAGTTCTTAATATCACCAACTATGGCTATCTTTTTACCACTGACATCGCCAAAATGTTCTTTAAGTGTGTAGAGATCTAAAAGAGCCTGAGAAGGATGCGCATGTGCACCATCTCCGGCATTTAAGATACTTGCTTTTGTATGGTTTGAGAGAATCTGAGGCACTCCGGAATTTTGATGTCGGACGATAATAGCATGCGGCCCCATTGCATCAAGATTCATTGCCGTATCTACAAGTGTTTCACCTTTTTTTGTAGAGCTTTTTGCCACATCAAGATGCACAATCTCAGCACCAAGACGTTTGGCCGCAATTTCAAAAGAGCTCTTTGTTCGTGTTGAGTTTTCAAAAAAAAGCGTAATAATGATTTTATCTTCCAAGATTCGCTCAAATCTGCCATCACTAAAACGTTTTGCATCTACTAAAAGTTCTTCTATCTCTGCTTTGGTAAAATCATCTGTACGTATTAAATGTTGCATCTGCCCTCCTGCTCATTTTATTTAGAGATTATACAAGACATCGCAGAGTGTGTCAATGTCCGAAGCACTTTTTAAAACCCTTAAACCTCTGTTTGTAAGATATGGCTCACTCACTATAGGAAAATTGACATCATTTTCTCTGCAGTTAAAAAGTGTCTCATAGACAATACCTTTAGCTTCCAGAGCCTTTTGCGAGAGCAGAGTATCATTAATGCAGCCAAGATTACAATGTGTCACAAGCAGAGCCGCAGCATCAAGTTTTTGAATCAAATCTATCATCATCACATCTTCATCAAGCGGCACATATAAACCGCCTGCACCCTCAATAAGCAAGATATCACAAAACGCCTCTTGCTGCATAATAGCATGATTGATTTTTTTGTAATCAACTGCGGCAAAACCAGAAGCGATGTAAGGGGCTGCAGGCAATTCATAAGAGAGAGGCACGATATCTGCAACCTCCAAAGACCAGGCAAGTGGATTGAGCTGTTTTAAAAGTCCTAAAAGCAGATCCCCATCAGGGTAAATACCCTCTTTCACTCCTGTCTCCACAGGTTTTATCACACCGACTTTATACCCCTTTTGTGTGAACGCTTTCATCAAAAGTGTAGTTACATAGGTCTTACCGACATCAGTATTGGTAGCCGTTACAAAAATACGTTTTGCCATGTTTCTCTTTTTGAATGAATTATCATATAGTATTGAAAAACTATTAGATTTTTGCTTAATGGGTATTAGATTTGGATGTTTTTAGGAAGGAACAATTGTTAAAAACATAGGATTTTTGCTTTATAGTGCTTAGATTCAGATGTTTGGGTAAAGAAGCTTACGAAGGTAAGTGACTGCACCCATCATTTGAAGATGAGTGCTAGAAAGTAAAAATACTAGTTTTTATCTGTGTTTACGATTTTGTTGGCACCAATCCATGGCATCATGTCGCGTAATTTATTACCAGTTTGAGTAATAAGTTTTACTTTGTCATTAGCTCGTTCAGCATTCATACGAGGATAACCCGCTTGACCTTCAAGGATGAAGTCTTTTGCAAATCTACCATCTTGAATCTCTTTTAAGATCTCTTTCATAGCAGCTTTTGACTCGTCGTTGATAACACGTTTACCAGAAACATAGTCACCATACTCAGCAGTATTTGAGATTGAGTATCTCATATCAGCAATTCCACCTTCAAACATTAAATCAACAATTAATTTAAGTTCGTGAAGACATTCGAAATATGCCATCTCTGGAGCATAACCAGCTTCAGTTAATGTTTCAAAACCAGCTTGAACTAAAGAAGTTACACCACCACAAAGAACTGCTTGCTCACCAAAAAGGTCAGTTTCAGTTTCATCTTTGAAAGTTGTCTCGATGATTGCAGTACGACCGCCACCAATTGCAGATGCGTAAGAGAGTGCTAACTCTTTTGTATTTCCTGAAGGATTGTTCCCAACAGCGATAAGGTCAGGAATACCACCACCACGAACAAACTCAGAACGAACAGTATGCCCAGGAGCTTTTGGAGCAATCATAGTAACATTAATGTCTGAAGCTGGAATAATGCTGCTGTAATGAATGTTGAAACCATGACCAAATGCAATAGTGTCACCAGCATTTAAGTTTGGCTCGATTTCATTTTTATAAATTGCAGCTTGATTTTCATCAGGAAGAAGAATCATCACTAAGTCTGATTTTGCTGTAGCTTCTGCAACTGTTAATACTTCAAAACCTTTTGCTTCTGCTTTAGCCCAAGATGATCCATCTTTACGAAGACCAACACATACTTCAACACCACTGTCTCTTAAATTCTCAGCGTGAGCGTGTCCTTGTGAACCAAAACCAATCATTGCAACTTTTTTGCTTCTGATTAGGTCTAAACTTGTGTCTTTGTCATAGTAAACATTTAATGCCATTTCATTTCCTTGAGCTTTAGAGGTTTTCCCTCTAAAAAATTTGTCGCATTATACTAAAACTTTGGTAAAACTTTTATTAGAGTTAGCTTATAGTAAATAGAAAAACTTTTCATTTAATCACACACTCTGTATAATATGAAAAAAATTAGAGGTAATTATGAAAAAGTTTAACCTTTTTAACGAAATAATCATTACAAGCAAAACAGCACTTTTAAATGCTATTAACTCCCAAAAAGAGTTTGGTATCAACACAAAAGGAGAGATTGTTTTTGCTCCTTTTGGAGAAAAAGAGATTCTTATTTATCAAGGTCAACATTCACCGCAAACTTCTTCTGCACTTAAACCGGTAAAAGTACCAACTCTCGTGGAAATTTTAGGCGATAAATACCAAATCGTTGAAGATGATGACCGTGTGCTTATCAAAGCCTTTTCAAATTGGCAGAAGCTCATTAAAATAAACACACCCAATGCTTCGTATGATGATACAACGGGGGACGGTGTCGACAAGTTTGCCAATAGTACGCTTGAAGATATAGGCTGGCATGCAACAGATTTTGATATCAGCTACAGAGAGCTTATCGAAGTATTAGAAGAAAAATGTGCAGGGACACTGCTTTGCATCGAACAAGAAGAGCCTTCGTATCAGTTCAGTGGCTTGGGATTTATTGCTAATGACAAAGAGGCGCAAGAGATACTCTTTACTCATTGTCAAGAGAAAATAAAAAAGATGATGCAAGAAGATCCGCTCTATGCAAAAGAGAAACTCAGCGATGATGAAGAGGAAGCAGCAGAGTTTTTCCAATGTCTCTAAGGAAACAAAAAATTACTATCGAATATAAATATCGGGGTTCTATTGAATTTCCTGACAGCCCACATGCAAAAGACATCTTCTTTCGTGTAAAGCAGGCCTATGCCAACCATGAGAAGATGGGCGTGCATCTGCTCTTCTCACGCAACAGACTTCAGCAGCTTAAAAAGTATCAAAAAGGTTCTGCCGAACAAGAGCTTTTAGAGTTGGATTTCTATATAGAGCTGGGTGAAATTTTAGGTTTTAAAACAGAAGATGCAAAAAAACTCAAAGAGTCCATCATTCTTATCAATGACACGGCTCATACAAGTTTCAACATTACAAAAAGACTCACACTCATCAACAAAAAGAAAAAATCTCACGCCAAAAAAAGCTATCTTTTTTGGGATATTGAAAATTTTTCAAGTATTGCATCCATTTTCAATGATGTCATTGAGCCATATAATATAAAAGATAAAGATATCTTTTTAGCCGCTAATCCCGATTCACTCTATCTTAAACGTGCAGAGTGGGAAGCAAATCTCTATGATTATGGAAAAACACTCAATTCGTTTGAATTTATAAAGTGCGGACATGGAAAAGACGTAGCTGATGATGTGCTACTCCATGCCATGCAAAACCTTCATCTTAAAAATACAAATATCTTTATACTCACATTTGACAGAGAGTTAAAAGAGCGCTTCACGCAAGAAGTTGACAGCAGTAATAATCTCTTTATTTTAGGAAAATAGCCTACTTTCGGGCTAAATATCTTTGTAAAATTATCATCGCGGAGAGAGAATCAATGCGCCCGTCACGTATCTGTTTCATCTCCCCTTTCATCATACTCTCAGCCTCTTTGGAACTTCCTGCTTCATCTTGAAAAAAAACTTCGCCCTCAAAATCAACCAGATTCATAAAATGCTCTATTCTGCGGCGCATCTCATCTTCACTGCTTCCACCGAGAGGAATACCGACCACTACAATCTCTATTTCCCACTCTTGTATGATTTTTTTTACTTCCGCTGATGCCTGATTTCTATTTTTTCTTATTACAGCAGAAAGTGGTGTGACTATATCTTTATGGGCAGAGTAAGCAATCCCTATTCTTTTTAAACCTAAATCAATTGCAAGATATTTCAACTATTTTCCTAAACAAAAAGAGCCGAACATCTTGTCAAGCATCTCATCATTTTCAAACGGTCTTGTAATGCTTGCCATTTCTTTGACCGCATCATTGAGGTGAAATGAAAATATCTCAAGTTCTTGGCTCTCTAACGGTTCATAGGCTTCTTCAATATTTTGCATTGTTGCTTTGACAGCAGATATCTGGCGCTCAGAGATGAGCATAATCTCATCACTCAGATTACTTCTGTCCATAATCTCCTGCAATTTTGTGACAAGGGAAGAGACATTCTCTTTGGAGTTTAATTCCAAATCAAATTCAATATCTTCAAGGCTAAATTTTTGTTCTAAATCAACTTTATTTTTAATGATTATCTTTGATTTCTCCGCTGCGTGAGACTTTAAAAGTTCTAAAATTTTTCTGTCTTCATCATCTGCTTCGCGTGAGCCGTCAAAAAGTGCTATGACAATATCACTCTGCTTTATCGCTTCTAAACTACGCTCAATTCCTATGCGTTCTATCTCATCATCCGCCTCACGTATCCCTGCCGTATCTACGATGCGAATGAGATGCGTACCAATTTTCACCTGCTCTTCAATCGTATCACGTGTTGTTCCGGCAATCTCACTTACAATGGCACGATTATAATTCAGCAGAGCATTGAGCAGAGAACTTTTCCCAACATTAGGTTTGCCTACAATGGCAACACGAAAGCCTTGCATCAAACCGGCACGTGACTCTGAAGCCATCAATGTCTTTTGCAGCAAGTTATAAAGCCTGTTAAGCTTCTCTTGGATCTGCTCCACCAAATCAGTCGGCAGATCCTCTTCCGCATAATCAATTGTCACTTCCGAATAGGCAAGAATATGTATGATTTCGTCACGCACTTGCTCTATGAACTCTTTAAGTGCGCCTTTCATCTGAGAAGCTAAAATCTTTGCAGCATCTTCACTCTTCGCTTCAATGAGCTGGGCAATCGCTTCCGCTTCACTCAAATCTATTCGACCGTTAAAGAATGCACGTTTGGAGAACTCTCCGGCATTGGCAAGCCGTGCTCCTGCATGAAGAGCCGCTTTGAGTATGCTTTGCGCTACTATGTAACCACCATGGCACTGAATCTCAACAACATCTTCTGCTGTAAACGAATGCGGTCCTTGAAAATAGATAACAATGGACTCATCAATGAGCTCACTCTGTGCATTATAAATATTTGACAATGTTGCATGTCTATTTTGGAAGTTTTCTTTTTTGGAGAGTTTTTTTGCGATAGCGAGCGCATCATCACCACTGAGTCTTATAATTGCTATAGAGCCGATGCCATTTGCGGTGGCAACGGCTACTATTGTATCAGTTTCCATGATTAGTTTGTGTGGTAATCATTTACCAGAATATATTTGAGCCCATCCCGTGTAGAGCGAATGACAACATATTTTTCAGGATAACGCTCACGCAGCTCTTTAAGTGCGATTTGGACTAAAACACCGTCAAGTATCTTTGTCTGCGCACGCCCGTCTCTATCGATATTTCCATAGACACCTACAAGATAACGCCCTACAGACTCCTCTTGATTCTTCAAAAATTCTGCAATCTCTAAACGAAGCTGTACATTGTATTTTGTATTTATCCAGTTAAAGAGCATATAGGAGAGTGCTTTATATCTATAGCCCTCTTTGCCTATGAGCAGTGCTGCATCTTCACCTTTAAACTCTATAAGGAGTGTGTCGCTGCCATAAGCACTCACTTCTATTGTATCTATTTCAAAACAAATAAATTTAAAAAGTGTATTGATGTCCTTTTGTACTTCAAGTGCTACAGCAGCAATGTTAATATCAGATTCTGCTATATTTTCAAGATTTCCTTCATCAAAAGCATCATCATAATCAGCAGTATAATCCAAACCACTTGCCAAATCTTCTTCAAGATCTTCTTCATCCTGATCACTGACAAATGAAGCCGGCATAATAGTGTCATTTAAAAAGGTCTGACTTGGTTCTTCTTCTCTCTTTTTCTCTACCACAGGCTCTGGCTCTTTTTCATTTTTCAGACTTTTTACATTATCTATAGTTGCAACAATAATCGCCGGCTTTTTAAAAAATCCCAAAAAACCACTGTTAGGAGCCTGAACGACTTCAACAGCAATCTCTGTAACAGAACACTTTAAAGTAGCTGCTGCATCTTTGTATGCCTGTTCAAGTGTTACAGCTTCTATTTTAATCATAACTATTGCTCGCTTTTTTTCTCTATAGCAACTTGTGCATCTTTCGCATTAGAAAACTGCTGATTGACCATATATTGCTGTGCAATTGAGAAAAGGTTATTTGTAAACCAGTACAGTACCAGACCAGATGGGAATGTTACAAAGAAAAATGTAAAGATAACAGGAAGATATTTAAATACTTTTTCCTGCATAGGATCTGTAAAGTTGTTCGGTGTCATGCGTTGCTGAATAAACATAGATGCACCCATTAAAATCGGAAGTACATAGTATGGGTCCATACGTGAAAGATCATTTATCCATAGTAACCATGGTGCACCTTGGAGCTCAACCGCATTTAAAAGTGTACGGTAAAGTGCAAAGAAAACAGGAATTTGTAATACCATCGGCAAACATCCGCCTAGTGGGTTTGCACCATTCTTTTTGTACATTTCCATCGTCATTGCATTAAGTTTTTGTGGATCTTTTTTATATTTCTCTTTTAACTCTTTAAGCTTCGGCGCAAGAATTTTCATCTTCTGCATAGAGACCATACCTTTGTATGTTAAAGGATATAAAATCGCTCTAATGATAAATGTCAGTGCAATAATCGCCCAACCCCAGTTTCCAAAGATTCCGTGTAACCAAGAGAGAACTGCAAAGAGTGGTTTTGCAGCAAATGTAAACCAACCATATTCTATTGCATTTGTAAGAACTGGATCAATTGCATGAAGAACTTTATGCTCTTTTGGGCCTATATATCCATGAATAGACTCATTTTGAGTTGCATTAAAATAGACAACAGGATTGTCATCTTTTCCGCGTTCTACAATAATATTTGTATCTTTTTTGAAACCGTAAAGAATAATAGCAGTGTACTGATCAAATGAAGATGCTAGCTTCACATCTTGAAAGACTTTTCTTCCTTCAGCATCGCCATCTTCAATAATATGTGCAACATCATCACCTGTATAGATTAACACTCCAGCCACAGCCATAAGTTTCTTTGAAACCTGTGGACGATCACCCAGATATACATAGTGACGTACATCTTTTGATGTAGAAATTTTTGCATCATAGTGTCCGTCTGCATAAAATGTCAGTACTTTTGTAACAGTTAATTCTGGCAGTTTTTGTGTCAGTGTTACTGTAACAGGTTTCTCTTTTACTGTAACTTCACTAACATCAGCGCTGTATGGTGTTTTAATCGCTTCATTGTTGATTGCATCATCTGCGAATCTTACATAAAGAGGCTTTATACCCGTTGCTGGAATAACCTGTGCGTGCAGATTATCTGCATTTCTAAATTTATCTTCCAACAACTCTTTTGATGCTATACGACCTAATGTGTCTATTTTCAAAATAAACTTATCATTTTTAACAGTCACTATATTACTTGAAGTACTGTGTGATACTTTTTCCTCAGCAGCAATCTCATGACCAACAACTGCTTGAGCTGTTTTGCTCACTGTTTGTTGTTTGTCCTGTTTTGCTTCTGTCTTTGTATTTTCTTTTGCTACATCTTGCTCAGCCGGTGGAAAAATTGCAGTATATCCTACGAAAAAAATTACAGATAATAGTACTGCAACTATTAATCTTTGATTTGGTGACATTTTGTCTAACACAAACTACCCTTTATATGAAAAATTTTTTATAATGTAATAACGGTTTTTTTTATTGGGAACCAACCAATATTTTATAGAATCAACATCGAGTTTTGCGGGCTTTTGACAAAGCTTATCCAAGAGTGGATATTCAATACCACCTTCAAAAAATTGATTACAACGTAGTATTCTAGTAAAAGAGTGGTAAAAAGCACTTGAAATTGAATTATTTTCGAAATTTAGTCGTGCATACTCGCTACAGCTTGGGTAATATCTACACGACCCGAAGCCTATAAGTGTAAAAAACTTCTGATAAAGCCATAAAAGCTTAAGCAGTAATTGTTTGAGTACGTGTAAGAATTTTTTTAAAATCATTTTTGAAGTTTTCATGTGAAGATTCAAAGAGTCCTATTTTTGCAACAAAAATATAAGAACCATCTTTAAGTGAGTTGGAATACTCAAGAAACATTGCACGCATTCTACGTTTTGCACGGTTGCGTTTTACAGCATTTCCAACTTTTTTGGTTGCTGTAAAGCCAACTTTTCGTATTCCATTTTGAGGAAGGTAAAAAAGCACCACACTATTTGCGTGTTGATTTTTTCCTTTTTTGTAGATATAGTTAAACTCTTTATGAGTTTTAACTACATCAAATCCGCCTATACTGACAATTTTTTACGACCTTTAGCACGACGACGATTTAAAACATTACGACCATTTGCAGTAGCCATTCTAGCTCTGAAACCGTGTGTTCTTTTTCTTGGTGTGTTATGTGGTTGGTATGTTCTTTTCATTTGACATATCCTTATTTAATTTAAGTCCGGAAGTGTACAAAAACTTTGCTTAAAGTGTGGTTAAGGTTTTAAGAAACCTTAACCTCTACTTCACCGTTTTGCACAGTAAACTCTACACGAGAACCTTCTGTAACTTTTCCTTCTAAAATAAGGTCAGCCAAGCGGTCCTCAACGATTTCATAGAGTGCTCGCTTAAGCGGACGTGCTCCATACACAGGATCAAAACCAGCCTCTGCAATATATGTTTTTGCCTCTTCAGAGAGAACAAGTTCAATATCACGCTCCTTAACTTTATTTTTGATGTCGTTAAAGAAAATATCTACAATATCTTTAATCTGATCTTGACCAAGTGCATTAAAGATAACCACGTCATCAAGTCTGTTTAAGAACTCCGGTTTAAAGGCCTGTTTCAACTCAGCCATTACCATGTCATCGAGTTCCTTGCTTTGCGGATGATTAATAATCTTATCACTTGCAATATTTGATGTTAAGATGATAATGGTATTTGTAAAATCTACCGTTACCCCTTTGTTATCAGTCAAACGACCGTCATCAAGTACTTGTAAGAGAATGTTAAACACATCAGGATGTGCTTTTTCGACCTCATCAAACAAAATTACACTGTACGGTTTTCTTCGCACAGCTTCTGTAAGCTGTCCACCCTCTTCATAGCCAACATATCCAGGTGCCGCACCAACTAAGCGAGAGACTGCATGTTTCTCCATGTACTCACTCATGTCTATACGAATCATCGCATCTTCAGAATCAAACAAAAACTTCGCTAAAGTTTTAGCAGTCTGTGTTTTACCAACACCGGTAGGTCCTAAGAATAAAAAACTTCCAATCGGTCTGTTTTTATCACTCAAACCCGCTTTGTTACGCTTAATAGCACGTGATACGGCATGCGTTGCTCTCGCTTGACCGATGACAGTTTTATTTAACTCCTCTTCCACATTTAAGATTTTATCTTTTTCGCTTTGGAGCATTTTGTTTACAGCAATACCTGTCCATCTGCTGACAATAGAAGCGATTGCCTCTTCATCAACAGAGTTTTTAAGCAGAGCTCCTGCTTCTTGCATTCTTGCCCACTGCTCATTAAGTGCATTCTCTTCTTCAAGCAGTTTTGGAATCTCACCATACTCAATCTCTGCAGCACGATTAAACTCAGACTGTGCTTTTGCAAGCTCTGCTTCACGACGTTTTGATTCTATTTCTACTTTAATAGTAGAAATTTTTTCAAAGACCTCTTTTTCTGTTTTAAACTGAGACTCTAACTTTCGCACTTTCTCTTCAACATCTGCAAGCTCTTTTTCTATCTCTTCAAGGCGTTTTTCATTCGATGGAGTTTTCTCCATTTTAAGTGCCTCTTTTTCTACCATAAGCTCTGAGAGTTTACGTTTTGCAGCACTCAGTTCATTTGGCTCAGACTCTATTTGCATTTTTAGCTCAGCCGCAGCCTCATCAATAAGGTCAATCGCTTTATCTGGTAAAAATCTGTCTGCAATATATCTGTCAGAGAGTTTCGCAGCAGCGACTAAAGCACTGTCTGTAATGTTTACATTATGGTGTGCTTCAAGTCTCTCTTTAATCCCACGAAGAATTTGCAGTGACTGATTTACCGTCGGCTCATCTACGCTAATTGGCAAGAAACGACGTTGTAGTGCTGCATCTTTTTCAAAGTATTTTCTATACTCTTTGAGTGTTGTTGCTCCAATAGTATGGAGCTCACCACGCGCCAAGGCAGGTTTTAAAATGTTTGCTGCATCCATTGAACCTTCCGCTGCGCCCGCACCAACAATCGTATGAATCTCATCAATAAATAAAATAATATTTCCATTTTCTTTGACCTCATCAATAACTGCTTTGAGACGATCTTCAAACTCACCACGGTACTTTGCACCTGCAATCAGTGCCGACATATCAAGTGCAATGAGACGTTTGTTTTGCAGTGAAGTTGGTACATCGCCACTCTGAATTCTCTGTGCAAGTCCTTCAACCAATGCAGTTTTACCAACGCCCGGTTCACCCAAAAGCATTGGATTATTCTTTGTTTTACGAATAAGAATCTGCATTGTACGCGATATCTCTTCATCACGGCCAATAACCGGAGAGAGTTTACCCTCTGCAGCCTCTTTTGTTAAATCTATTCCATATTTACTTAAAGACTCTAAAGTCTCATCTGCTGTCTGTGAATCAATCTTCGCACCACCACGAGCTGCTTCAAGCTCTTTTGCAAAGTCCATTGCATTTATATATTTTGGCAGTATCTCTGAAAATGGAGTAGTTTGCAAGTTTGCTAAGATGTATGTATCTACAGCAAGATATGCATCTCCGTTTTTCGTCATCAAACCTTCCCCGTTTTGCAGTGTTCTTACAAATTCATGAGAGAGTTTAATGCTCTCTTTTGTAACACTTGAAGATTTAGGAAGCTTCTCTGCCATAGATTTTATGTCAAGCTCCATCGCTACTTTATCGACACCCATTTTATTAAACATTTGATTAAGCACTGAATCGGAGTTTGTTAAAAGTGCCCATAAAAAATGGATAGGTGTCACTTCCTGATTTTTATTATGTAGTGCCAAAGAAACAGCGCTTTCAATCGCTTCTGTCATATTATGTGTTAGTTTTTCAAAAATATTATTGTTCATCTGTAAATCCTTTTATCTCTTTTCTGGTGTAATTATAGAACTTTTTGACTTTTCTCTTTGCTACTTTTGTTGCAATGCAAAAAGTATTTAAATTATACTACTTGAGTCTCTCTTTGTCAATTGATTTTTAAAAAATTAACAAACAAAAGTTTCGTTTGTTAATGTTGCTTTTCAGAGTTGATTTGTGTAGAATGTGTTTGAATAAATAGTTGTATGTACAAATAAACTTTAAACCTAGTTTTGGATAAAATAATAAGACAAATAATCAGAGGTTATTAAATGTTTCAGAAATCACTACTTAAAAATTTTATAAAATCCTTCAATACACCAAATTTTAACGAAATTGTAAAACTAATCACAAAAGATAAATTTATAGCAGAAGATGCAAATGGTGCTGAATTTATAACATTGTTATCAAAAATACTAAATTGGACTAACTGCATTAGAGAAGTTAAAAACGATACAGATATGAAAAAAGCCGATGGTGTGGTTTATGATAAAGATAATAACCCTATTGTAATAATAGAGCTTAAATCAAGTGATAAAAAAATATCAAATAGAGACATCATAGCACAAGCTTTTAGATATAAAAATGAAAAGCCAACTTGTAAGTATGTAATAGTTTCAAACTTTAAACAACTTGATATTTATAGTGATAGTA
>JALUWT010000053.1 GCA_027019325.1 Sulfurimonas sp. | reverse complement strand
TCCACCAGTCTCTGTTTGCCAATATGTATCGACAATTGCACATTTACTATTTCCAACCTCTTCATAGTACCATTTCCACGCAGGCGGATCGATCGGCTCACCAACTGTTCCAAGAACTTTCAAGCTGCTAAGGTCATATTTTTTCGGTTCATCTTCACCCATCTTATGAAGTACACGAATTGCAGTCGGTGCAGTATAAAATTGATTGATTTTATACTCTTCGACCATTTTCCATGGACGACCAGCATCCGGGTATGTCGGAACACCCTCAAACATTACAGTGGTTGCACCCATCGCAAGCGGACCGTAAACAATGTACGTATGCCCTGTAATCCAGCCTACATCAGCAGTACACCAGTAAGTATCGTTCTCTTTTACATCAAACACCCACTCCATCGTCATCTGCGCCCAAAGAATGTACCCAGCAGAGTTATGCTGTACACCTTTTGGTTTTCCGGTAGAGCCTGAAGTATAGAGTAAGAAGAGTGGATCTTCACTATCCATCACTTCCGGCTCACAATGCACCTCTTGTGTTTTTATGAGTTCATTGTAAGAGTAATCACGTCCACCTACCCACTCAACATCTTCACCGTTTCGCTCAACAACTAAAACTTTTTTAACAGGAGTATCGCCTTCAAGTGCTGCATCAACAACAGGTTTGAGCATATAAGGCTTATCTTTTCTATATGCCCCATCAGCAGTTAGCACAACTTTTGCATCCGCATCTTCAATTCTGTCACGCAAGGCTTCAGCAGAAAAACCACCAAATACTATAGAGTGAATAGCACCGATTCTAGCGCACGCAAGCATCGCATACGCAGCTTCAGGAATCATCGGCATATAGATAACAACACGGTCACCTTTTTTTACACCGAACTCTTTTTTAAGAAGATTGGCAAACCTATTTACATTATAGTAAAGTTCCAAATAGGTAATAATTTGCTTATCACCTCTGTCACCCTCAAAAATAATTGCTGCTTTATTTTTACGAGAGTCCAAATGACGATCGATGCACTGCGCAGCAACATTCAGTTTCCCACCTTCAAACCATTTTACAAAAGGATGATTTGACTCGTCCATTACCTTCGTAAACGGCTCTATCCAATCTAATTTCTCTTTGGCGGCATCATCCCAAAAACCTTCATAATCATTGATAGCTTTGTTTTGAAGTGCATAGTATTCATCCATACTTTTGATTCTTGCATTTTTTGCAAATTCCGGATTTGGTTGGAATATTTGTTTTGACATTTATCTGCCTTTATTTGAATTAATTACGAAAATTATATCTCAGGAAAATTTATCTTTCCTTGAAGATGTAGCTTGATTTTTATTTAAAGATTATTTAAGAGAAAAGGTAACATGATACTTATTTATAAAAATCCACTATAATTTCAAAAATACAATCTGACCTTACGCACTTATAATATCTCTGAGCAAAAAGAGAAAGCGTTAGATGCAAGGCGGAAGTTCTTCAGCGTAGCCGTAGCTACGGTGAAGGTTTTCCAACGAAGTAAATAATGCTTTCTCTTTTTGTCCCAAAGGGATAGTATAATTTGCACACAATTTCTACGTTAGGAAGATTTGAAGCTACCAGTAGCTCCTACATCTTCCTGCCTTGAACCTGAATGCAACTTATACCACTCAGAGATATTATAAGTGCGTAAGGTCAGATAAATAAAAGGTTTTCAAATGTCTAGAAGAAGTACAGAATTCAAAGAGTATAACTTAAGTGAAGATGAATTAGCAAAATTACAGTATGCAAAACTTGTAACAAGTAAAGGTGACATCTGGATAAAACTTTATCCTGAAGAGACTCCAAATACAGTGGCAAACTTTGCATATTTAGCACAGAGCGGTTTTTATGACAATTTAAACTTTCACCGTGTAATCCCTGGTTTTATGGCACAAGGTGGCTGTCCTACCGGAACTGGTACAGGTGGACCTGACTGGGCTATTGCATGTGAGACAGACAAAAACACACACAAACACGTAAAAGGTACACTCTCTATGGCTCACGCAGGTCCAAACACAGGTGGAAGCCAATTCTTTATCTGTTTCGTTCCTTGTCCACACTTAGATGGTATGCATACTGTTTTTGGCGGCATTGAAGAAGATGACGCAGCAAGTTTTGCAGTTCTTGACTCTATTGAAGGTCAAGATGACATTAGCGCAATCGAAATTCACGAAAAACGCGACTAAGGCAGAGTAATTTTAGTTCATATCTGCTGCAGTGTCGATTCACACTTTTTTCTAGAAAAGCTCAAAGAGGATTATCCACAGGAGAAGCTTACGGGCTTCTTCTATGACCCAAATATCCACCCCTATTCCGAGTATAAACTCCGTCTTTTGGATGTTGAGCGCAGCTGTAAAAAGCTTGGAATTGAGCTTATTGAGGGTGAATATGACTATGAATCATGGCTCAAAGCTGTTCGGGGACTCGAGAAAGAGCCTGAAAAGGGAGCGCGCTGTGAAGTCTGTTTCGATAAGCGTTTTTTAACAAGCGCACAAAAAGCACTCGAACTCGGTGAAGATAAAATCACGACGACACTGCTAGTCAGTCCGCTTAAATCTCAAGAGCAGCTTAAACGTGTTGGTGATGATTTTCATGCGAAGCACGGTGTAGAGTTCATTGCAGTCGATTACAGAAGTGGCGGCGGTACGCAAGACCAAAGCCGTGTAACAAAAGAAGAACAGCTCTATCGTCAAGATTACTGCGGATGCATCTACGGACTTACGATGCAACGCGAACAGCAGGACAAACTGATGGATGAAATGTTCTCTCCTATCTCAGGGCAAACTCTTCCAGCTTCTATTGAAGAGCGCCTTGCACTCTACAGCTCACGCAACAGACTTGAAGATGAGGGCAAAGCCTATAAAATCATTCGCCAAAAATTTCTCAACTACAGACAGTTTTCTGTGAAACTTATCTCCGGGAAAAAAGATATCATAGCAGCCCATGCACTTATCTACTCAACACTTCCTCGAAAACGCGCGCAAGGTCGCATAGAGTTTGAGCTCAATGATGTACATTACTGTAACCGTGAAGAGGTAAAATTTGTAACACTTGCTTATTTCAATACATTTTTTTCTACAGAATATAAAAACATGCAAGAGCTTATTTTTAATCCTCCAACTGTTGAAAAAGAACTCACTTTGCGTGAGCATATCAGCGGAAATAACTACGATTTAAGTCCAATAATTATCGTCGAAGAGATACCGACTACAAAGCTTACACTCCACATTGATGCCAAAACATATGAAGACACACGAGAAAAGCTAATAGCTTACCTTACACACTAAATATATTGCTGAGCAAAAAGAGAAAGTGTTAGCTGCAAGGCAGGTTTTTACTAGCGTAGCCGTAGCTACGGTAGTAAAGTTCTAACACAGTCAGATGATACTTTATCTTTTTGTCCTTCGGATGGTATAATTTGCACACAACTACTGCGTTAGAAAGAATTGAAGCTGCTTGCAGCTCCTTCATCTTTCTGCCTTGTACTTGCATACAACTTATACCACTCAGGAATATATTTAGTGTGTAAGGTAAGCTAATCATTTTATAATGAAAATTTTGCTAAAATATCCAAAATTATTATTATTAAGGTTTTCAATATGCTTATGGATGTTATGGACATACAAAAAATTCTTCCACACCGCTACCCGTTTTTACTCGTAGACCGTGTTACTGCGCTTGCTCCAGGCGAGTCAATCGCTGCTTACAAAAATGTTTCAATCTCTGAACCTGTCTTTGAGGGGCACTTTCCTGGTCACCCAATCTACCCAGGTGTTATGATACTTGAGGGTATGGCACAAGCCGGCGGTATACTTGCATTTAAAAGTATGCTAGATGTGACTGAGGAAGAGATCCAAAATAAAGTTGTTTACTTCATGAGTATCGACAAAGCAAAATTTAGAAAGCCTGTAAAACCAGGCGATCAACTTGAATACAAAATTTCTGTTATTAAAAACAAAGGTGCTATCTGGCTTTTAAAAGGTGAAGCATACGTTGATGGCAAGTTAACGAGTGAAGCGGAACTCAAAGCCATGATCGTGGATAAATAAGGAATAATTTGAGTAAAATATCTGAATTAGCCGTTATTGAAGAGGGCGCAGTAATCGGAGAAAATGTTGAGATTGCTCCATTTTGTTTCATTTCAAGTGAAGCAACAATCGGCGATGGTACAAGCATTGCACAAAACAGCTGTATCTACGGAAAAACGACCATCGGAAAGAACAATAGAATCTTTTCACACTCCGTTATCGGGTCGATTCCCCAAGACTTGAAATTTAATGGAGAAGATGTAGAGCTTATCATTGGTGATGATAATACAATTAGAGAGTTTACCCTCTTTAATCCCGGTACAAAAGGCGGCGGTGGCAAGACTATCATCGGTAATCACAACCTTTTTATGGGCTATGTGCATCTTGGTCATGATGTTATCATCGGAAACCACTGTATCTTGGCAAATGCCGCAACACTTGCAGGACATGTTGAGCTTGGTGATTATGTTGTTGTTGGTGGTATGACACCGATTCATCAGTTTGTTCACATTGGTGACTATGCAATGGTTGGAGGAGCAAGTGCTCTTGCACAGGATGTTCCGCCTTTTTGTATGGCAGAGGGTAATCGTGCCTCACTTCGAGGCTTAAATCTTACAGGTCTCAGACGTAATATAGACAGGGAAGACATTAACGCGCTTAAATCTGCATACAGAGAACTTTTTGAGTCTGGAAAATCGCTCAAAGATGCTGCAAGTGAACTTTTAGAAAATACAAAAAGCCACTATGTTATTGATTTGTGTAATTTTGTAATCAAGACAAAAAGAGGAATACCATTTGAGAGGAAAAAAATATAATGATACATAGACATTGCAGCTTTTGCGACGCAAGCGAAAGTGAAGAGAATCCACTCATAGCAGGAAACGGTGTTTACATCTGTAAAAACTGTGTCGTTTCCGCATATAAAATCATGTTCGGTGATGAAAAAGAGATGGCAAGCGAGGCCAATGCAAAGCTTACAGAACATGTTGAAAAACTGATGACGCCAAAAGAGTTAAACAGCTTCTTAGAAGAGTATATCATCGGACAGGAACGCGCGAGAAAACTTGTTAGTGTAGCTGTTTACAACCACTACAAAAGAATTTTTAAACTCCATAATGCAGAAGATGATGATACAGAAATCGCAAAATCAAACGTTCTTCTCATCGGACCTACAGGTTCTGGTAAAACATTAATGGCACAGACTATTGCAAGAGTTTTAAATGTACCTATTGCCATTGCCGATGCTACTTCTTTGACAGAAGCCGGTTATGTAGGCGAAGATGTTGAAAATATTCTTACAAAGCTCATTCAGGCAGCTGACGGAGATGTTGAACGTGCACAAAAAGGCATCATCTTTTTAGATGAAATTGACAAAGTTTCACGTATGAGTGAGAACCGCTCTATTACCCGTGATGTCAGTGGTGAAGGTGTACAGCAGGCACTTCTTAAAATCATCGAAGGCTCTTCTGTAAACATTCCTCCAAAAGGGGGAAGAAAACATCCAAATCAAGAGTTTACCGCTATTGACACGACAAATATTTTATTTATCTGTGGCGGAGCATTTGATGGACTTGATGAGATTCTTAAGCGAAAACAGGGTGAAAATATACTCGGTTTTGGACATGAGAAAAAGACAAAAGATGAAGCAAAACCAACATTTGACATGGTAGAGCCTGATGACTTAGTGCATTATGGACTTATACCTGAACTTGTAGGTCGTCTTCCTATTATTGCCTCACTCAGTGAAATCACAGAGGACGATATGGTTCGCATTTTAACTGAGCCAAAAAATTCTCTGGTTAAACAGTACAAAAAACTCTTTACTATCGATGATGTAGAGTTAAACTTTGAAGAGGATGCACTTCGTGCAATTGCACAAAAAGCAATTAAACGTAAGACGGGAGCCCGTGGTCTGCGTGCCATTTTGGAGGAATCAATGATAGATATCATGTATGAACTTCCTGAATATGCAGAGTATGAACTTCTCATAACCAAAGAGGTCATTGACGAGGGTGAAAAACCTGTATATATAAAAAAATCAACAAAAAAAACAGCATAAGGCAAGATAGATGATATTTAATAAAATAGTAGGACTTTTTTCAAACGATTTGTCAATCGACTTAGGTACTGCAAATACGATTGTAATCGCAAAAGGCCGTGGAATTATAATCAATGAGCCCTCAGTAGTAGCAGTAAAAACAGAAAAATATGGTCAGACAAGAGTTTTGGCTGTCGGACATGAAGCCAAAGAGATGGTTGGTAAAACACCGGGAAATATTAAAGCAATTCGTCCGATGCGTGACGGTGTTATCGCTGATTTTGACATGACAGAGAAAATGATTAGAAAGTTCATCGAAAAAGCGCACGGAAGAAGTTCATTAATCTCTCCTCGTATCATTATTTGTGTACCGTATGGCCTCACGCAGGTCGAGCGTAAAGCTGTTCGTGAATCTGCACTCTCTGCCGGTGCCCGTGAAGTATTTTTAATTGAAGAGCCAATGGCCGCTGCAATTGGGGCAGGCGTTGACATTCGTGAACCGCAAGGAAACCTTGTTGTTGATATCGGTGGTGGTACAACAGAGATTGGTGTTGTTTCACTGGGTGGTCTAGTACTCTCTAAGTCCATCCGTACAGCCGGAGACAAAATCGATCAGGGTATCGTCAATTACGTTAGAAAAAAATACAACCTGCTTATCGGTGAACGCGTTGCTGAAGAGATAAAAATAAACATCGGAACGGCTGTAACTCTTGATCAAGAGCTTTCTATGGTCATCACTGGTCGTGATCAGGTTGAAGGACTTCTAAGTTCCGTAGAATTAACAAGTGAAGATGCCAAAGATGCGATGAAAGAACCACTCAAAGAAATTGCAGAAGCACTTCGTGATGTACTCGAACAGATGCCGCCTGATTTAGCCGGTGACATTGTCAATCATGGTATTATTTTAACAGGAGGCGGTGCACTTATCCGCCAGCTTGACAAATACCTTTCAGACATTGTAAAAATTCCTGTTTTTGTAGCAGATGAACCGCTTCTTGCTGTTGCCCGAGGAACAGGCCGCGCACTTGAAGAGATAGACTTACTACAAGAACTTTTTGAGAATGAATAAGAAGTTATTTACTTACTTACTTACCTTACTAGCACTCTTTATGGGTGCTCTTTACTATACAAAAACCATTCAGTCACCTCTGCTTTCTTCACTTAACAACATAAAAATCACCTATCATGCTATTACACAAAGCATACAAAATAGCATTGACAAGCACTTTTTTCAGGCTCAGGAGATTACAGAGCTTAAAGAGAAACTTCAAAAATATGAAAACAATCATCTTGTTATGCAGCAGCTCGCTTCTGAAATTGACGATATGCACAAAGAGAATAATTCAACATTAGCGACAGATCCAAAAATAGAACTGGTTCGGGCAATTTCTTATGAAAAATTTGGCAATCTTAATCGTGTTTGGCTTGATGTGCCCGACTACAACAGTTCTAAAATTTATGGACTGATTTATAAAGAGATGGTTGCCGGTATTGTTATCCCTAAGGACTCAAAAGCTTTGGCACTCCTTAATAGTGACATTAAAAGTACCTATGCCGTCTATATCGGCAACTCAAAAGCTCCGGGAATTGCACATGGAAACAATGGTAAGAATCTAATCGTAAGTTTTATTCCTGCATGGTTTAACATTAAAGTCGGTGATGAAGTCATTACTTCCGGACTTGACGACATCTTTTTTAAAGGTCTTAAGGTTGGTCGCGTCCTCTCCATTTCAACATCACAAGGCTATCAAAATGCCGTAGTTGAGCAATATTACAAATCAAGTGAACCATCTTATTTTTACTTAATCAGGAGTGTCCAATGAAATATTTTCTCATTATTTTACTTTTTTTAACAAGCTTTTTATCTGCCAGAGAGAAGCAAAAAATTACGCTTGGGTTTGGTCCATATATTCAATCAGAGCCTTATAAAGGTGCAAAAGATTTATTCCTCCCCTCTCCTGTCATTTTCTTTGACAATGGTCTTGTCTATGCAAGATGGAGTAGATTTGGTATCTATTTCTTAGGAGAGAAGAAAGAAGATTATGCTTGGGGATTTTCCCTGACTGCACAGCCAAGAACGCTTGGCTATAAACCTTCTGATTCATCATATTTACAGGGAATGGATGAGAGAAAATCAACCCTAGAAGGCGGACTTGCCTTCTCTGCAAGCTACCAAAAATCAAAATATATCGAAATTATGCTTCTAGCAGATATGCTAGGTACTTATAACTCATGGGTCAGTAGAGTTGAAATTGGAGACACATATAAAGCCGGAAAATTCACGTTTTATCCGAGTATTATTTTACTCTACCAATCAAGAAAATTTATAGATTATTATTATGGCATTAAAACTTCTGAAAGTAATGCACAAAGAGCTGCGTACTCTCCAGATGGCGGATTGGAATATGGCGCACAAACCTACATAAAATACCCTTTTACAGACAAACTTTCAGCCCTTATCAATGCACGTTATGATGTTATTCCAAAAAGTGCGCAACAGAGCCCTCTGACAGATAAAAAGTATATCTATTCCGGACTTGTATCACTCATTTACACCTTCGAATATTAAACTCTCATCAAATATTAAGTGCCTCTTGAGTATAATAAACAAATTTTTTTAGATACATTTTTAAGAGGTAACAAATGCCAAAACGCACCGATATTAAAACTATTTTACTCATAGGTTCTGGTCCGATTATTATCGGTCAGGCATGTGAATTTGATTACTCTGGAACACAAGCTGTTAAAACACTCAAAGAGTTGGGCTACCGCGTTGTACTCATAAACTCAAACCCTGCTACCATCATGACAGATCCAGAATTTGCAGACAGAACATACATTGAGCCTATTAAAGAAGATATTATTGAGCGTATCATCCAAGATGAAAATGTAGATGCAGTTCTGCCGACTATGGGTGGACAAACAGCACTTAATGTCGCTATGAGTATGCATGAAAAAGGGATGCTTGAGGGTATTGAATTTTTAGGTGCGAACCCTGAAGCTATTAACAAAGGTGAAGACCGTTCTGCCTTTAAAGATGCAATGATTAAAATCGGAATGGATCTGCCTTTTTCAATGTATGCATACAATATGGACGATGCACTGGCAGCTGCTGAAGAGATTGGTTTTCCTATCATCATCCGTGCCTCTTTTACACTAGCCGGTGGCGGTTCTGGTGTTGCTTACAATATGGATGAATTTAAAAAACTTGCAGCCCGTGGACTTGACGAATCGCCGGTCACTGAAATCCTCATCGAAGAGTCTCTCCTTGGTTGGAAAGAGTATGAGATGGAAGTCATTCGGGACAAAGCGGACAACTGTATCATCGTCTGTTCTATAGAAAATTTCGATCCTATGGGTGTACATACGGGTGATTCTATCACGGTTGCGCCTGCACTTACACTTACTGACAAAGAGTACCAAAGAATGCGTGATGCCTCTTTTGCTATCCTGCGTGAGATTGGTGTAGATACAGGTGGATCAAATGTTCAGTTTTCAATTGATCCAGCAACAGGAAGAATGATTGTTATCGAGATGAATCCTCGTGTGAGCCGCTCTTCTGCACTCGCTTCAAAAGCGACAGGATACCCAATCGCAAAGGTGGCAACACTTTTAGCAGTCGGTTTTACTCTTGATGAAATTACAAATGACATCACAGGTACACCCGCAGCATTTGAGCCGGTCATTGACTATATTGTTACAAAAATACCTCGTTTTACATTTGAAAAGTTCCCAGAAGCAGAATCTACACTCTCAACTTCTATGAAGTCTGTCGGTGAAGTAATGGCAATCGGACGTACATTTAAAGAGTCTGTGCAAAAAGCACTCTGTTCACTTGAAACAGATCTTTGCGGTTTTAATGAAATAGATGCTGATGATGAATTCGTTCGTCATGAAATCCGTCGTCCAAATGCTGATAGAATTCTTTACGTTGCGGAAGGATTCAGACGTGGAATGAGTATCGAAGAGATGTTTGACACCTGTGCCATTGACCCATGGTTTTTATACCAACTCCAAGAACTTATCGAGAGTGAAAAAACGATTACAGACAAAATCCTTTTTGATGAAAAACTCATGCGTGAAGTAAAAGTAGATGGCTTTTCAGACAAACGAATCTCACAACTTATCAAGAAAAACTCTGATGAAAATGTGAGTGAAGATATCGTGTATGAAGCAAGAAAAAAACTTGGCATTTCACTTGAGTATAATGAAGTAGATACCTGTGCAGCAGAGTTTGAAGCACTCACACCATATCTCTATTCCACTACAAATATTACAAAAACTCCAAATGTAAGCTCACGCAAGTCAGATAAGAAAAAAGTTCTTATCTTAGGCGGTGGACCAAACAGAATTGGTCAAGGAATTGAATTTGACTACTGTTGTGTACATGCAGCTTTTGCACTCAAAGA
This sequence comes from Sulfurimonas sp., assembly GCA_027019325.1. Taxonomy (GTDB): domain Bacteria; phylum Campylobacterota; class Campylobacteria; order Campylobacterales; family Sulfurimonadaceae; genus Sulfurimonas. The sequence continues at coordinate 4,280 of JALUWT010000053.1, read as the reverse complement.
GATGGGTATAGAGACAATTATGTACAACTGTAACCCTGAAACCGTTTCAACGGATTATGATACTTCGGATGTTCTTTACTTTGAACCAATTGACTTTGAACACGTTCGCGAAGTGATTGAAAATGAAAATCCTGATGGTATCATCGTTCACTTTGGTGGTCAAACTCCGCTTAAACTTGCAGATGCACTGACAAAAATTGGAGCAAACATTGCAGGAACACCTTCAGCAGTCATTGATTTAGCTGAAGACAGAGAGCAGTTCTCTGATTTTGTAAATGCACACGGATTGAAACAGCCAGAAAATGGACTTGCTCGTAAAAAAGAGGAATCTTATATCATCGCTGAGAAACTAGGCTATCCTGTATTAGTGCGTCCATCATTTGTTCTTGGTGGTCGAGGAATGCGCATCGTCTACTCAGAATCTGAGCTCAAAGAGTACATGGATGTCGCGATCTCTGTAAGTAATGAAGCACCGGTTTTAATTGACAAATTTTTAGATCAGGCAATTGAGCTTGATGTAGATTGTATATCTGACGGTAAAGAAGTATACATTGGTTCAGTTATGCAGCACATCGAAGAGGCTGGAATTCACTCAGGTGATTCTGCTTGTTCACTGCCACCGGTTAATCTCACACAGGAGATGATAGAAAAAGTAGAGCAGCAGACAAAAACTATCGCGCTTGGTCTAGGTGTACATGGACTTATGAATGTCCAGTATGCAATCTACCAAAATGAGATTTATCTTATCGAAGTTAACCCGCGTGCAAGCCGTACAGTACCATTTGTTTCTAAAGCTACGGGTATGCCTCTGGCAAAAGTTGCAACACGCGTCATGATGAATGAATCACTCAGAGATGCTTTGGCGTATTACGATAAATACAACATTGTAGAAGAGGCAAATGGTCTGCTTCGTCCACATCTTAAAGGACATGTATCTGTAAAAGAGGCAGTATTTCCATTTCATAAACTCTATGGCGCGGACTTAGTTCTCTCTCCTGAGATGAAGTCAACCGGCGAAGTCATGGGAATCAGTAAAAACTTTGGTGTAAGTTTTGCAAAAGCACAACTCAGCGCTGGGAATAAGATTCCAACAGGAGGGACATGTTTCCTCTCTTTTGTAGACTCAGACAAAGAGCATGCTGCCGAAATTGCGAGTGGACTTGTGAAACATGGTTTTAAACTTGTGGCTACAAAAGGAACACAAAAAGCAGTTGAAGAAGCAGGCATTCCTTGTGAAGTCGTTCTTAAAATCTCTGAAGGCCGTCCAAATATTGAAGACAGCATGAAAAATGATGAGATTCATATGGCCATCAATACTTCAGACAATAACACGAGTAAAAAAGATGCTGTTGTCATTCGCCAAGAAGTTCTAAAACGTAACATTCCGTACTTTACGACACTAAGTGCTGCACGCGCACTCATCTTGGCACTTGATGAGATGAAAGATGACAAATGGTCAAAAGCAACAGCACTGCAAGACTTTTTAGTATAAGTCACAAAATAATTCTCACGCAGACCGACACGACTGTCGGTTTTTTATCGCAAGATGCAAAGCGCTTGCGTGAGATAAAATCCCGCAATGACAAGAAGCCTTTTATAAGAGTCTTTCAAAACTTTTCAACTCTCAAACAACACAATATTCGCATTCCAAACAAGTATAAAAAAAGAGTTCGTCGAGCAAATAAAACTACTTTTATAGTAAAAAATAGAGCATTTCGAATAGCACAGCCATCCCTTCACTCTATACTGCTATACAATCTTTCCTGGGCGTACTCCACCTCTGCAAATGAAAGTGGAAAAAAGTTTCAAAGAGATTTTTGTCAACAAAAAACTGATATAATAATAGAAGATAAAAATAGGCTCTTTGAAGGAGAACCTTCAAAACTCTATAAAATAAATGATACAACAATAAAGAGGTTACGATGAGTAAAGTTATTCAAATGATACTAAGTGGGATGTTTTTTACCTTTATTCTTGATTTCTTTCTATTTTTAGGTATCAAAGAAAACTATATAGATGCACATGGCATACAACTCTACTACAATATTTTATTTGCAGACAATCAAAATATCTATACTTTTACCTTCTTCACCCTCTTACTTGGTTATATTGTGATGTATGTTTCCAACAAAATAGCCATCATTATTATCTCCACACTTTTTATTCTTACTTTTGCTACCCTCATTCCACCTCTTGGGAACTATGCAGGAGAACTGCTTTTGATGCAAAAAAATATTACACTCAAGACCGATAAATTTACCTACCATGGTGATATGCTTTATAGTGGTAGACAAGCAGTAAGTTTTTATGATTATGGCCTAAAAAAAGTTATAATGCTCGATAAAAATAAAATTCAAGGTAATTATTAAAATGAAACATATTTCTTCTTTATCTTCTGGCGTTGCTTTGGGGACAGCCGGTATTATGATGATGGGTGTTCTCAGTGGATGTGAGCAGCGTCAGCAAGAGGCACAAAATAAATTTTTGGTCATTGAACAACTTCCAAATGGACAGTACAAAGTTGTAGAAGAGATGCCGACAGAAGGCCCAACACGTGCAATTATCCGTGAGCGTGATGCAAATGGAAACATTCAAGAACGTTTTATGAATGAAGCAGAAATGAAAGCTTTAGCTGCACAGGAGTATGAAAAAGTACAAAATGGAACAAGCGAAACACTGCACGATAGCGACAGCAGTGCAGGAATGGGACTTGCAGGAACTATTTTAGCTGTAGCAGCAGGAAGCCTCCTTGGTAATATGATAGCAAACTCCCTAATGAACAACAAAGCGTTCTCACGTAACACACGCAGTGCTTACACAGCATCAGCATACAAGCAAAAAAAGCAGCGTACATCAGCCAAAAAAAGTTTCTTTGGCGGCAGTTCAAAAAGCTCCTCTTATAGAAAGAGCAGCGGTGGATTTTTCGGAGGCTGAGAATGATAACAACACAACAGGTAAATGCTATTGATGATGCCAAACTTGAAGAACTTGGTTTTACATGGCATACAGACAGTGATGGGACAAAATACGTAAGTGATGAGCTTGTTCAGCTCACGCAGGAAGAGGCTGAAGCATATTATGAAGCAGCTAATACCATCTATGACATGTATGTTGAAGCAGCTGAGTATGTTATTGACAATAAGCTTTTTTTTGAACTTGGAATCCCTTTTAATCTCATTGAAATGATAAAAAAATCTTGGGAGAATGATGTTCATTGGCATATATATGGGCGTTTTGATTTGTCTGGTGGCATAGATGGTAAAGATATTAAACTTATTGAATTCAATGCAGACACACCAACGGCGCTCTTTGAAACAGCACTACTGCAGTGGGCAATATTAAAACATAATAATATGGATGAAGAGAAGCAGTTTAACAATGTTTATGAAGCCATAAGTAACAATTTCAAAAGACTTATCACCCTCTTTGATGATACTGACAAGTTTAATGAGCTGTACGACGGTTGGAAAATTCTTTTCTCATCTGTTGCAGGGAATGATGAAGAGGAAGCAACAACAAAACTACTACAGCAGATGGCAGATGACGCTGGATTTGTTACAGGATTTGAGTTCTTGGAAAATGTACATTTTGATGATAATGGCATTTATGATGCAGATGAAAATGCTTATGAATACTGGTTTAAGCTCTATCCATGGGAGGATATGGCAACTGATGAACCGGAGCTTACAACAACACTCACACATATTATCCAAAATCAAAAAGCAATCGTCCTTAACCCAGCCTATACCCTGCTTTTTCAATCAAAAGGAATGATGGCAATTTTACATGAGCTCTTCCCAGACTCCCCTTATCTGCTCAAAACTTCATTTGAACCATTAGAAGGCATAAAACAGGTGCAAAAGCCTGTATTTGGAAGAGAAGGAGCAAATACAAAAATAATTGAAATAGATGGCACTATAAATACAGAGACAGACGGACCCTATGACAATTATAAAAAAGTATATCAGGAATTTGTAGAGTTCCCTCAAGATGTTCACGGAGCAAAATATCAAGCAGGAGTATTTTTCGCGTATGAAGCCTGCGGTGTAGGATTTAGAAAAGGTGGAAATATTTTAGATAATATGAGTAAATTTGTAGGACATGTCCTAATTTAAATAGCTTGAAGAAATAGAGAATATAAAAAAAGTGATTAAAGTAAATTATGAAGTAAAAATTGATCAACTAGGCAGCGACCTACATTCCCACACCTGAAAGATGCAGTATTATCAGCGATGAGAGGCTTAGCTTCTGGGTTCGGAATGGGACCAGGCGTTTCCCTC
>JALUWT010000052.1 GCA_027019325.1 Sulfurimonas sp. | reverse complement strand
GATAAATAAAAACCCGATAGTAATAAGTATCTTATTTACTAGATTTTTATTCACAACTAGTTACCTGTTGTTGTAACGTTTTCGTCTTTAATTTTCGATGCTAAATCTTTTGCAGATGCACCTACTAGTTTTATTTTTGTTACGGAGCTTGAGATTTTGTGAACGCCACGAATAGCTTCAACAGTAATCTCTTTTAACTCAGCAACAGCTTTAATTTTTTCAACGTTAATTACATACGGCTTCTCTACTGAAGAGTGAAAACCGATTTTTGGTAAACGTTTTGCAAGTGGTTGTTGACCACCCTCAAAATTTCTTTTTCTTTTGTAACCTGAACGAGATTTCTGACCTTTTTGACCGCGTGCAGCAGTCTTACCAGTACCAGAACCTTGACCACGACCAACACGCTTACGGTTAGCAGTAGATCCTTCGGCAGGTGTTAAATTTTCAATACCCATTTTCTATCCTTTAATACGTGAAAGTGCTTCAACAGTAGCACGAACAAGTGTGTTTGGATTGTTTGAACCGATTGATTTAGTTAGTAAATCTTGAAAACCTGCTAACTCAAGAACTGGACGAGCCGCACCACCTGCGATAAGTCCTGTACCTTCAGAAGCTGGTTTTAAAAGAATTGTACTAGCATTAAATTTATGTTCAATATCATGCGCAATTGTAGTACCTTTAATCTTAACAGTCGTTAAGTTTTTAAATGCATTATCAACTGCTTTACGAATAGCATCAGGAACCTCTTTAGCTTTACCAACACCATATCCAACTGTACCGTTTTTGTTACCAACTACGATAAGCGCAGTAAAACGAAAACGTCTACCACCCTTTACAACTTTAGTAACACGACCAATGTTTACGATTGATTCTTCAAAATCATCTCTATTGATTTCCATCTTAGCCCCTAAAACTTAATTTCGTTTGCACGAAGTGCGTCACCAAATGCAGCGATAACACCGTGATATTGGTAACCATTACGATCAAATACAACTTCAGCGATGCTAGCAGCTTTTAGTGTAGCAGCGAATGCCTCACCAAGTGCAGCAGCACCTTCTTTGTTTGCTTTGTGACCAGTAACCTTAGAGTGTAGTGAGCATAATGTTGTTGCAGTTGCATCATCAATAGCTTGTACACTTAGGTAACGATTTGATTTAAATACAGAAACACGAGGAAGTGTAGCACTACCAGATATTTTTGCACGAATACGACGCTTACGTTTTAAACGATTCGCAATTTTGCTTTTTAATACTTTAGCATTCATCTTATCTTCCTCCCTTATTTCTTAGCAGTTTTACCGGCTTTACGCACGATATGCTCATCAATGTATTTAACACCTTTACCTTTGTACGGCTCTGGTGGACGAAAAGATCGAATCTCAGCAGCAACTTGACCTAACTTTTGTTTGTCATGGCTTTTAAGAGTTATAACGTTCTTTTCAACGCTTGCGTCTAAACCTTCTGGTAACTCATAATTAATATCATGAGAGAAACCGAGTTGAAGATTCAAAACTTTACCTTTAACAGCAGCTCTGTAACCAACACCATTGATCTCTAATTGTTTTTGGTAACCAGTAGTTAAACCAGTAACAATATTTTGAGCCAATGCTCTGTATGTTCCCCAGAATGCTCTGTCTTCACGAGCATCAGATAGATTTTTAAAAGTTAATGTAGTACCTTCTACTGTGAAAGTTACATGTCCTTTTGTATCTAAATCAACACTGTTTTTGCCTTTAGCAAAAGTAATAACATTTCCATTTGTAGTAACTTTAATGTCACTAGCAAATTCTACAGGATTTTTTCCAATTCTTGACATGCTACTCTCCTACCAAACCGTACACATAACTTCACCACCAATACCAAGCTCGAAAGCTTTGTCATTTGGTAGAACGCCATGAGATGTACTAACGATAATTGTTCCGTAACCATTTTTGAAACGTTTGATATCTTCTTTACCTTTATAGACACGACGTCCAGGCTTAGATACACGTTTAAGTTCATTGATTACACATTTCTCATTATCATCATACTTCAGTACAACTTTAATTGTTTTTTTAACACCATCTTCGATTACATTAAAGCTATCAAGATAAGCTTTGTCAACCAAGATTCCAACTACAGCTTCAACACTTTTAGAGTGAACTAAAGTTGTTGTAGCTAATCTTCTCATACCAGCATTACGAACACGCGTTAATGCATCTGATACTAAATCATTTATTGCCATTTTATTTTTCCTTTGCTTGCATTTAGCAGTATCAAGGGAGGCTTATGCCTACCAGCTTGACTTTCTAACGCCTGGGATTAATCCCTCATTTGCCATTTTTCTAAAACAGATACGACAGATACCAAAATCACGAAGAACAGAGTGTGGACGACCACAAATCTGACAACGTGTATATGCACGTACTTTAAACTTTGGTGTTCTTTTCGCTTTTGCGATCATAGACTTCTTAGCCATTAGTTGCTCCCTTTAGTAAAAGGCATACCAAGTTTCTCTAAAAGAACAACTCCTGCCTTATCAGAATCAGCTGTAGTAACTACAGTGATATTCATACCGTGGATTTGCATGATTGAATCATAGCTAACCTCTGGGAAAATAAGTTGCTCTTGAAGACCGAAGTTATAGTTACCACGACCATCAAAACCATTTCTTGGAACACCACGGAAATCTTTCACACGTGG
>JALUWT010000051.1 GCA_027019325.1 Sulfurimonas sp. | reverse complement strand
GGCAAAAAAATGATAGAAAGATTTTACTTAAAAGATTACCTTAGTTTTAAAGAGAGTGCGCTTGATCTGCAGAGTGGGCTTGTTGTATTTACGGGGCCTAGTGGGAGTGGAAAGTCCATACTTATGGAGTCCATTCTCTCTTCTGTCGGTGGGACCAGTTGTGATGCTGCTGTATGTGAGTCGAGTGTTACCTGGGAGATAGATGAGGAGTCTTGCGGCATTGAAAATGATGACATCAATGTCTTTAAGCACATAAAAAAAGAGAAGTCACGCTACTTTATTAACAACCAGTCTCTCTCACGCAAGTCCATCTCTGCAGTGGCTGCAAAGTATCTGCGTCATTTGAGTCTCAAAGATTTCAGCGACTTTGAAAATGAGAACTTGCTTGACATTTTAGATGCACGCATTGAAGCGAAGTCTCAAAAGATCATGGAGTTAAAAACAAAGTACAGAGAAACTTTTACAGAGTATAACTGGACAAAACATGAGCTGCAGGTCATCGAAGATGAAGAGAAAAAGATAGTAGAACTTAAAGAGTTCGCAGCTTTTGAAATAAAAAAGATAGAAGATGTAAATCCGATAGCAGGAGAAGATGAAAAGCTTTTAGAGATAAAAAAAGAGCTCTCACGCAAGGAGAAGGTTTTAGAGAGCATTAGTACGGCTATGGAGATATTTAACTACGAGCATTTAGTGGCTTCTGCTTTGGAGAGCTTAGATGTAGAGAGCAGTTTTTTTGACGATGCGATGAATGAGCTACGTGGAGTGTTTGAGAGTGCTGAAGAGCGATTTAATGCACTTGAAGATGTCGATGTCGAGGAGGTGCTTAACCGCATCGAAGAGTTAAGCGGTCTTAAGCGTAGATATGGCAGCATTGAAGAGGCTTTGGAGTATAAAGAGCAGAAGAAGATCGAGCTTGCAAAGTATGAGAACATCGAAATAGAGAAGCATGATCTGGCACAGAAGTATGAGGGTCTTACCGCGGAAGTCACAACTTTAGCTGATGAATTGAGTGCGTTGCGTGAGGCGGAGTTGCCATCTTTTGAAGCAGATCTGAATGCATACCTGAAAAATCTCTACTTGCGTGAGGCAAAAGTTACGATGCAAAGAGTGGAGTACGGTAAAGCAGGGCAGGACAGAGTGAGCATCGAGCTTAGCGGCACGAAATTAGATAAGATCTCTACGGGAGAGTTCAATCGTCTGCGTTTGGCAGTACTGGCCTTAAAATCAGAGTTTATGAGTAAAAACGGCGGTGTTTTAATGCTTGATGAGATAGATGCCAACTTGAGTGGAGAAGAGTCTATGAGTGTGGCAAAAGTGCTCAAACAGCTCTCTAAACATTTTCAGATTTTTGTCATTTCACATCAACCGCAGCTCACTTCTATGGGAGATCAGCACTTTTTAGTCTATAAAGATGGTAATATTTCAAAAACAAAAGAGCTTGACTTTGAAGAGCGTGTTGATGAAATCGCGAGAATCATCAGTGGTGAGAACATCTCAGAGGAGGCCAAAAAATTTGCAAAAGAGTTATTGGAGGCAAATAGATGATAATAGATACACATATACATTTAGATGATGCGCGTTATGATGAAGATTTGGATGCAGTGCTAGAGCGTGCGCGTGAGGGTGGAGTAGAGCGTTTCATTATTCCTGGTGCAGAGCCGAGTACACTCCAAAAGGCAGTAGGCATAGCAGAGAAATATGATGATGTCTATTTTGCTATTGGTGTGCATCCGTACGATAAAGATACCTATGATGAGAGCTACTTTACAAAGTATGTTGGGCATGAGAAGTGTGTCGCCATTGGAGAGTGCGGGCTTGATTACTTTCGCCTTGAGGGAAGTGATGAGGAGAAAGAGCGTGAGAAAGAGGAGCAAAAAAAGGTCTTCGTTGCACAGATAGAGCTGGCGAAGAAGTATAAAAAGCCCTTGATAGTGCATATTCGTAATGCTTCACATGACTCTAAGATGCTTCTGCTTGAGCATAATGCCAAAGAGGTAGGTGGCGTGCTGCACTGTTTTAATGCAGATGATGAACTATTGAGTCTGGCAAATGAGAATTTCTACTTTGGCATAGGCGGCGTGCTTACTTTTAAAAATGCGAAAAAATTGGTAAATATTCTGCCTCGCATTCCAAAAGAGAAGCTCATCATCGAAACTGACGGGCCGTATCTCACGCCGACACCGCATCGAGGAGAGAGAAATGAGCCATTTTATACTACATTTGTAGCGCAGAAAATGGCAGAACTTTTAGAAATCCCGCGTGAGAATATTGAAAATTTAACAACGAAAAATGCCCTTAAACTCTTTCATATTTCTTAATATTAAGTAGCTTACAACTTTTTTTAATGAATTTTTGGATAAAATCTATAAAAATTTAATTAAAAAGTTGCGTATGATAATAAAATATTTAATCACTCTGTTGTTCCCTTTAGTCCTTTTTGCAAATTTAACGTATGATGTCAATACAGACAAAGAGCTAGAACTTTTAAACTCTTTTGATATTGAACCCTCTTTTTTGTATGATCCTGTGATGAACAGCATAAAAAGAAAGACGCTTTCAAAAGATAAGCACTTCTTTAGAGCGATGAAAGATGCCTATCTCTTTATTCCTGCCATCAAAAACACACTTTCAAACTATGATGTACCGCAGGAGTTTATGTACCTCGCTATGGCAGAGTCAAATTTTCACACAAGAGCGTACTCAAAAAAGCGTGCTGCGGGATTGTGGCAGTTT
>JALUWT010000050.1 GCA_027019325.1 Sulfurimonas sp. | reverse complement strand
GTGCTTTATAGAATTTTCTGTATTGCACATTATTAATCCGAGGGCCTACAAAACTCTTCTTTTTGTTTTTATGGACATAGTTCGCTATCAATTTTCCTTCACCATGCTCTCCATGGCAGCGTCCACAAGCAATTCCACGTGGATTTTTATAGAGTTGTGAAGCATATTCTGTCTCTGTGATAAAAGAGCTTGTAGCAAAAACTGCGATGGGCAGGAGTAAAAAAAGTAAATATTTCATGAGTATGTATTAGCCTATTATTATTTTAAAAAGGTATAATATCAAAAATATTATTTATGAGGTTTAAATGCAGATTCTTGATGGGAAAGCTCTTGCGCAGAAAATAGAAAAAAATGTTGCTTCTGAAGTTGTCAAATTAAAAGAAAACAGTGGAAGAACGCCCGGTTTAGCCGTTATTTTGGTTGGACAGGACCCAGCAAGTCAGGCCTATGTCAGCATGAAGAAAAAAGCATGTGACCGTGTAGGTTTTTATTCTGTTTCTCATGAAATGCCTGAAGACATCTCACAGGATGCTATTGAAAATACCATTATGATGATGAATCAAAACCCAAACATAGACGGAATTTTGGTACAACTCCCCCTTCCTCCACAAATTGACACAACAAAAATTTTGGAACTTGTTGACCCTGCAAAAGATGTAGATGGTTTTCATCCTTACAATGTTGGACGTTTGGTAACAAACTTAGATGGTTTTGTACCCTGCACACCGCTTGGTGTTATGAAGTTGCTTGAAGAGTACAACATAGATGTCAAAGGAAAGAACTGCTGTGTTGTAGGTGCTTCAAACATTGTTGGAAAACCGATGGCAAACCTACTTTTAAATGCTGATGCAACTGTTGAAATCTGTCATATTTTTACAGATGATTTGAAAAAACATACCCTGCAGGCTGACATCATTTTAGTCGGTGTCGGTGTTATCAATCTCATCAAAGAAGATATGATCAAAGAGGGAGCTGTTGTCATCGACATTGGAATCAACAGAGCCAAAAACGGTAAACTTGTCGGTGATGTTGATTTTGAGCATGTAGCGCCAAGATGTTCTTACATTACGCCTGTTCCCGGCGGTGTAGGACCAATGACAATCGCGATGCTTCTGAGCAACACTTTAAAAGCGGCAAAAATAAATGCTGGGAAGAACACTTAATGAAAACATTTTTACAAAAAGCTTACAAATGGTCAAACTCATGGACAGGGACTATTGTCATTGTCCTCTTTATTATCTTTTTTGTTGCACAGGCATTTAGAATTCCAAGTGGAAGTATGAAGGATTCTCTGCTCATTGGGGATCACCTCTTTGCGAAAAAATTTGCCTATGGTGTGCCTATGCCATACATTCCATTTTTAGAGGTCCCTATTATTCCATGGAGCAAAAAACTCAAAATAATTGATGGTGACACACCAAAACATGGAGATATCGTCATTTTTAGATACCCGGACAATATTAAACAGCACTTTGTAAAACGCTGTGTCGGACTTCCGGGAGATGAGCTTTTTGTTGCAGATAAAAACCTGTTTCTTCACTTCAAAGAGGGAAATGAGTGGATGAAAGAGCACTATAAAGGGTACAAAATAGTTCCTTTTGCAGGAAAACTCTGGGTTAAAAATCCTTATATGAAAAAACATCCGGGGATTCACCATGACCCTAAAATCATCAATGACGGTCACTATCCAATGCCAATCTTTTATATGAATCCTATAAAAGTTGAGAAGGCTCACTACTTTATGATGGGTGATAATCGTGACCACTCCAATGACAGCCGTTTCTGGGGATCAGTTCCGTATGCAAACATAGAAGGAACACCATGGTTTATCTACTTCTCCATCGATAAAAATTATAAAATTCGTTGGGACAGAATAGGAAAAACACCTACAGATTTAGAGGAGCAGCCTTACATGCAAAAAGCAATTGATGAGAGAAAAAGAGAAGACAAAGAGTATTATGGACTTACTTGATATTATTAAAATTATTGCTGCTATTTTAGCGCTGGCTATTGCTATTATCGGACATGAAATCATGCATGGCTGGGTTGCACACATGTACGGTGACGATACTGCAAAAAATGCAGGCCGTCTTACTATCAACCCGCTTGTGCACATTGACCTGGTAGGAACTATCATTGTTCCGGCAATGCTCTATTTTATTCCTCTGCTGCTTGGAACATCAGGCGGCATCCTATTTGGCTGGGCGAAACCTGTTCCTATTGATATGTTTAAAGTTATCAGTCGCGGCGGATACAATGCTGCTATGCAGGTTGACCTTGCAGGCATCGTTTATAATTTCACATTAGGAGCTCTTGCCGCCATCGGACTGACTGCTATGAGTGGTCCAACTAGCGCTGATTCAATGTTTTATGTCTTTTTTTATATCTTTGTCTATCAGCTCTTAATTATCAATATAGTTCTTGGTGTATTTAACCTGTTGCCTATTCCGCAATTTGACGGCGGGCATTTTTTAATGCATCTTGCGATAAAATACAAAATAAAGTCAATTGCAGAATTTTATTATAAATATGACAGATATGGTATGATTATTGTGCTTGTTATTTTAATGACACCACTGAATCAGTACTTACTGTTTATGCCTGTACAGTTTATTATTAGTTTACTATTATCATAAGGAGATAAAATGACATTTTATATTGGAACAGATCATGCGGGTGTTGAGCTCAAAGATTGGACTGTTGAACTTTTAAAGTCAAAAGGGTTTGAGGTTGTTGATTTCGGTCCTTATACAAAAGATAGAGTTGACTACCCAGACTATGCACACAAAGTTGCGCGTGCTGTCATCGAGAACAGTGGTACACAAGGCATCTTAATTTGTGGAAGTGGCATTGGTATGAGTATGACTGCCAACAAGCATCACGGTATTCGCGCAGCACTTTGTCACGATGCTTACACCGCAATGGTTGCTCGTAAGCACAATGATGCAAACATTTTATGTTTTGGTGAGCGCATTGTCGGAAAAGGTGTTGCAGAGTCCATCATCGATGCATGGCTTGCAAACAGCTTTGAAGGCGGCCGTCACATTCAAAGAGTTGAAAAGATAGAGGCCGTCTAATAATGTTTTTGGAATGGTCACTCTTAACAATCCTTTCCATTGTCTCTATTTACCTCTTTGTAAAGATGTTTTACTTTAAGAGCATCACAAATAAAGAGCAACGCAGTAATGATTTGATGAAGCTCACCCTGCAAGAAGCAGAAATTCTCATCCGTAAGTATCAAATTCAGCTGCAACGTGCACTTGGAAATGTTGATATTTTAACAGAAGAGCTGACAAAACTGAGAAATGAGTTAAAAGTACTCAAACAGAGAAACTCAAAACACAGACAAGAGGTCGATCGTCTCAATGCGAAGATAAAAGCGCTTGAAAGCCGTATTGACGCTCTGCTCTAAGGAATACATATGATTACACTTAATAAAACAGAAAGAGAAATAATCGAATCATCCATTCGTGACATTAAAGACTTTCCAAAAGAGGGAATAGTCTTTAAAGATATCACTACACTTTTAAATAACAAAGAGGCTTATGGTGTGCTTATGAATCATCTCTATGCGCGTTATAAAGAGTATGATTTGGATTATATTGCCGGAATTGATGCCCGTGGTTTTATCTTTGGTGCTGCTCTTGCACAAATGCTCGGTCTTGGTTTTGTTCCTATTCGTAAAAAAGGGAAATTGCCTTACACAACCATCAGTGAAAAATATGCTCTGGAGTATGGTGTCGATGAAATCGAAGTGCACATAGATGCCTTTGGTGAGAAAAAAGGTGCCCGTGTTCTTGTCATTGATGATCTGATTGCCACAGGCGGTACTGCAAATGCTGCGGCTACACTTGTCAATCAAACCGGTGCAAACTGTGTCGAGTGCTGCTTTGTTATAGGACTGGCATTTCTTGAGGGCATCGAAAAACTAAAAGAAAAAACAGAAGTTTATTCACTTATAGAGGTTAATTAATGTATATACCAACTGCTTCAAAATTTGATCCTGATGAAAATGGACACTTTGGAATCTTCGGTGGACGCTATGTTCCAGAAACACTTATGCCCGCACTTTTGAAGCTGCGTGAGGAGTATGACAAAATACGATTTAGCAAAGAGTTTTGGTCTGAAGTAGACTACTACCTCAAAGATTATGTCGGCCGTCCTTCTCCACTTTACTATGCGCACAACATCTCAGAAGAGCTTGGTGCAAAAATCTACCTCAAACGGGAAGATTTAAACCATACAGGCGCACATAAAGTCAACAATGTAATCGCGCAGGGACTTATGGCAAAACGTCTTGGGTATAAGAAAGTTATCGCAGAGACCGGTGCCGGGCAGCACGGTGTGGCAACAGCCACTATTGCCGCACTTTTAGGGCTAGAGTGTGAAATTTTTATGGGTGCTAAAGATGTAGGGCGCCAAGAGCTCAATGTCTTTCGTATGAAGCTGCTTGGCGCAAAGGTAAACTCTGTGGAAAGTGGTAGCCGCACACTGAAAGATGCGATGAATGATGCCATCCGCCACTGGGTTACCAATGCACGCGATACATTCTACATCATTGGAACTGTTGCAGGACCACACCCCTACCCTATGATGGTAAGAGATTTTCAAGCAATCATCGGTTGGGAAGCACGCCAGCAGATTTTAGAAAAAGAGAATCGTCTGCCTGATCACATCATTGCCTGCATCGGTGGCGGGAGTAATGCTATTGGAATCTTCCAACACTTCTTAGAAGATGAGGGTGTTGAGTGTATCGGTATAGAAGCCGGCGGACTCGGCATAAATGATAAAAACGGATGTAGTTTAAAAAAAGGACGCCCGGGAGTTCTCCACGGGCAAATGTCTTATCTGCTGCAAGATGAAGATGGACAAATTTTAGAAGCACACTCCATTAGTGCCGGTCTTGATTATCCTGGAATTGGTCCTGAACATGCATTTCATAATGATATGGGAAATGTCAAATATGACTATATAACAGACCAAGAAGCACTCGATGCTTTTGTATGGTTAAGTCAGAAAGAAGGTATTATTCCTGCATTTGAATCATCTCACGCAGTGGCATACCTGAAAAAGTTGCCAGATATTAAAGATAAACTCATCATCGTAAATCTCTCAGGTCGTGGAGATAAAGATATGATACAGGCGAAAGACCTACTTCATTTTGACTAGATAAAATACTCAGGTTATATGAATTTTTCCATAAGTCTGTTTCTTCGCTTCTGAGAGAGCATACTTTGCTCTCTCTGTAACCTCATGCACATCATCATCTTTTTCAAAAGCGGTAATCCCAAATGCAAGTTCAGGTTTAATTCCCTTCATCACTTCCACACGCGCCAACTCTGTTTTTAATTTTTTTGTGATGAACTCTGAGGCAGAGACACTTGTGTTTGTCAGTAAAATTATAAAATTAGAACCTGCCCAACGTGCAAGTACATCTGATTCACGAATAGAGGTCTTCAAAGCCTTTGCAAATTGAGAGATGACTTTTTCCCCTTTTGCAAGACCAAACGTACCTATAAGTTTGTCTATATTTAAAAGACTTAGATATATAACTGTTGTGTCTGTTTTATATCTGTTAAAGTAGTTGATTTGATGTTTTAAGATTGCCTGCATATGCATCTTTGAAGTTGATTTTGACAGCTGATCTATCGTAGCTAGATTTGCCAGTTTATCAACTCTGAGCTTATACTCTCGAAGCTTATAGAGCTGCCCACAGTGGTAATCCACTCGTGCCACAATCTCTTTAGAATCAAAAGGTTTTTTAATATAGTCCGAGATACCGACACTAAAGTATGCATCAAGCAACTTTTTACTGTGTTCCTTTGCATTGTCGATGTAGATTACAGGAATTTGCAGTGCTGTATCAAACTCGGCAATTCTGATAATATCGGCAGTTTCTACATAATGTACATGTGTGTTAACTATTATCAAATCAAATTCATCTGCTTTTAACTCTAAACCTTTAAATGTTTCTGCATCTAAAATAGCTTTACATGTGTAACCGGATTTAGAGAGAACAACATCAAGTACATTGAAATTTTGTTCATTAAGTTCTATTATTAAAATCTGTTTATTTATCATAGAAACAATTTTATCATAAAATATTTTTTTATCCATTAAAAAAGTTTTGTTTCTAATATTTTGCTACTATTACAGAGATAAAATTACTAAATGGAACAGATAATGAACATAGAGCTTATAGATACAAAAACTTTAGTCACAAAAGAAAATCTTACAATCAAAATAATTACCCCTGAACGATTAGAAAAAGCAAAATTTAAAAAGACCCTTAAGAAAGCAGGCTTTACAGCAGAACAGGACACACTCTGTGGAATGCATGGAAAATCACTTCTTTTTTGTGGTGTCAGCAACCATGAGGATGAAAATATCAAAACAGCAGCGGTCAGCATTGCAAAAGCAATAAAAGGCTTTCACTACAAATCAATCTCTGTTGATGTCACCAAAGAAAATATTCGTCCTCTCATCGAAGGCTTTGTATTGGGTGGGTATGAATTTAACACCTATAAATCAAAACCAAAAAAGACAAAAATAAAAACACTCTACCTAAGCTGTGAAAATGTAAAAGAGCTCAGCCCTCTCTTTGAAGAAGCGCTTATCATCTCTGAAGCAACCTGTTTTACACGAGACATTGTCAACACCGCACCAGATGATATGCATCCGGAAACTTTGGCAAAACTCGCTAAAAAGCTGGCACGTGAGAATAAACTCGAGTGTAATATCTTAGATGAAAAAGCACTCAAAAAAGAGCGTTGTGAAGCGATGCTTGCTGTTGGCCGCGCTTCACGTCACGGCTCAAAACTCATCCACCTTGCCTACAAACCAACAAATGTAAAAAAACGAATCGCTCTTGTAGGAAAAGGTCTTACATATGACAGTGGCGGACTCAGTCTCAAACCTGCAACTTCTATGGTAACTATGAAGATGGACAAAGCCGGAGCCTGTGCTGTTCTTGGTATCATCAAAGCAGTAAGCGAGCTCAAACTTGACATCGAAGTACACGCTTTTGTCGGTGCAGTTGAAAATATGATAGGTGGTGATGCCTACAAACCCGATGATGTTTTACTCTCACGCAAAGGGGATACTATTGAAGTGAGAAATACCGATGCAGAAGGCCGTTTGGTTTTAGCAGATGTGCTTGATTATGCGCAGGACAAAGTAAAGAATCCTGACTATCTCTTTGACTTTGCAACACTTACGGGTGCCTGCATGGTTGCACTTGGTCAATACACTACGGGTGTCATGGGACACTCAAACAGACTTCGTCATAACCTAAGTAAAGCAGCAGGTGCAGCCGGTGAGCTGACAGCAAGTCTACCATTTAACAAACATCTTAAAAAACAGATTAAAAGTGAAATAGCAGATATCTGTAATATCTCCAATAAACCGTATGGTGGTGCTATTACTGCAGGACTTTTTTTAGACAACTTCATCAAAGATGAGAACAAAGAGAAATGGCTGCATTTTGACATTGCAGGAACTGCTTACACGGAAACGCCTTGGGATGTGAATGTGCATGGTGCTACAGGTGCAGGTGTGCGTTTTATGACACAATTTTTAAAATCACTCAAATAATTGTGATATAATTACGAAAATTTTAAAAAAGGAGAGATACTTATGGCATTAAAAGAACTTTTTGCGGCAACAGCGCTTGCACTTATAAACAGCTCAAAACCATGTCATTGTCATCTCTTCTTTACTCTAAAATCAAAACTTATGATTTTACTCAACCACTACATTCCGAGATGTCCATTCTATACAGTCTGTTTCGCATTTCGTCGTAGTGGTGTTCACCCTCCTCTTTCAATATCCTTGTAATCAACCAATAATCATATAAAAACAACACACAAATTTACCGTCATAACTGACGAAAAACAAAGGATATTGAAATGTCAAAAAACTATATAATCGGATTTCCAAGAATTGGAGAACAGAGAGAATTAAAAAAGGCACTTGAGAGCTACTGGGCTAAAAAAAGTGACTTCAGTGAAGTAAAAAAAGTAGCAAGTGAGCTCAAAAAACGTCACTGGGAGTACCAAAAAGATGCAGGCATAGAGTATATCAGCTCGAACGATTTTTCTCTCTATGATAATGTACTTGATATGGCTATTACTTTGGGAGCGATTCCAAAAAGATTTCAAGATCTTAAAGATGAAGGGCTCTACTTTGCTATGACACGCGGAAACCAAAACGCAGTGGCAATGGAGATGACAAAATGGTTCAACACGAACTACCACTACATCGTTCCTGAACTCTCTTTAGAAGATAGTTACAAACTCAATGCAAACAAAATTATAGAAGAGTACAAAGAGGCAAAAGCACACGGTATAAAAACGAAGATAAATATCATCGGTCCTATAACCTTTCTTGCTCTTTCAAAAAGAGTAGACAGAGGTGATACATTTGAGCTTTACTCTAAAATTTTACCTGTTTATGAAGAGTTGCTGCGTGAGATAGCAGAGCTTGATGATGAAATAACACTGCAGATTGATGAGCCGATATTTGTAAAAGATTTAGAGCCAAAAGTCTTGAGTCTCATCAAACCAACATATGACAAACTTGCTCGTGTATCAAATACAATTAAAATAGCTGTCATTAGTTATTTTGAACACTCTTGTGAAGCTAGTAAAATCCTTGTAAACACTCCTATATGGGCACTTGGGCTTGATTTTGTACATGGGAAAGAGAATCTCAACTCATTGGCAGATATTGCTGCTGCAAATAAGGTTCTTATTGCCGGTGTGGTAGATGGAAGAAACATCTGGAAAAATGATATAGATGCCACTCTTGAGCTTTTGACAATCATTGAAAAAGAGATCTCAAAAGAGAAGCTGCTCATCTCTTCTTCCTCTTCACTGTTGCATACACCCTACACCCTTAAGTATGAAGAAAAAATGAACAGTGAGGTAAAAAACTGGCTGAGTTATGCTGTTGAAAAACTTGATGAGACAGCCCTCATCTCAAAACTCTTTTTTAACGGCTATGAGGCATTGTCATCAAAAGAAAAAGAGCAGCTTGAAGCAAATAGAGCAGCAAATAAAAGTAGAAAATCATCACCGCTCATTCATGATTTAGCTGTACAAAAGAGGGTTCACAACATCAAAAAACTTTCACGTGACGGAGTCTATGAAGAGCGCATAAAAATCCAAAAAGAGCTCTTAGGGTATAAAGATTTAGCAACAACAACCATAGGTTCATTTCCGCAAACTCCAGAGGTAAGACATGCAAGACGTGAGTTCAAAAATGGCGATCTCACGCAAGAAGCCTACACACAGGAGATGAAAAACTACATTGATGATTGTGTAGCATTTCAAGAGGAGTGCGGCATTGAAGTACTTGTGCATGGAGAACCTGAACGCAACGACATGGTTGAATACTTTGGGGAACAACTCCAAGGGTACGGTTTCAGTCAAAACGGCTGGGTACAGAGTTATGGAAGCCGCTGTGTAAAGCCTCCCTTTATTTACGGAGATATCAGTCGTCCGAAACCTATGACAGTAGATTGGATTACCTATGCACAGAGCAAAACAGATAAAATCATGAAAGGAATGCTTACAGGACCGGTAACGATTCTTAACTGGTCATTTGTACGTGATGACATGAGCCGTGGGGATGTCAGTAAACAGATAGCTTTGGCGATTTGTGATGAAGTTGATGACTTACAAAATGCAGGTATAAAAATGATACAAGTCGATGAAGCTGCTTTTAAAGAGGGCTATCCGCTACGAGCTGCCAAAGTGTCAGCCTATGAAGATTTTGCAGTAAGAGACTTTAAGATTTCAGTAAGTTCAGCAAGAAAAGAGACGCAAATTCATACACATATGTGTTACAGTGAGTTTAATGATATCATTGCAACCATAGAAGCAATGGATGCGGATGTCATCTCCATTGAGACGGCGAGAAGTGGCAATGAACTTCTAAAAATCTTTGCACAGGTCGGATACAAACAAGAAGTCGGACCGGGGGTTTATGATATTCACAGCCCGAGAATCCCATCGGTTGAGGAGATTGTCAAGCAGATTCATTCGCTCTTAGAAGTTCTTCCAAAAGAGCAGCTTTGGATAAACCCTGATTGTGGACTTAAAACACGTAAGTACGAAGAGGTAAAACCGAGCCTGAAAAATATGGTTGAAGCGGTGAAAATCGTGCGTAAAGAGCTTAGCTAAGCTACTATAATAAGTTAAGAAATATCATCGTATAATAAGAGATAAAAAGGTTAAAAGATGAATCAAAAAATTAAATATGAAAATAGTTATGTAACTCCATCAAAAGTTGTCTGTATAGGTAGAAATTATGTGGAACATATCAAAGAGTTAAATAATGAAACTCCAGATAGTATGGTCGTATTTAATAAACCTAATTCTGCAATAAGCGACAGATTATATTATTTTGATGCATATACAAGATTTGAAGGTGAAATTTGTTTTTTAATTATAGATAAGAAAATAGCAGGGGTTGGCTTTGGACTTGACTTAACTAAAGCTAATATACAAAATAAAATGAAAGAGAAAGGTTTACCCTGGGAAAGGGCGAAAGCTTTTGACAAAAGTGCAGTTTTTAGTGACTTTGTAAATTTTAGTGGTGACATAACAAAACTTTCAATGAAACTACATATAAACAATATCTTAGTACAAGAAGCAAATTATGAACTTATGATTTATAAGCCTGATAGTATACTTAAAGAGATAGAATCTTTTATGAGTTTAGAAGATAATGATATTATTATGAGTGGAACACCAAAGGGTGTATCCACATATAATATATCAGACGAATTCCTCGGACAAATATATTGTGATAAGAAATTGCTTGTTGAAGTGAAATTTATAGTTACTTGATAAGTTAAGAGCAGACTACTACTCAAGGGAGAATGCTTGAGTAGTAGAATTTGCTAAAAATTTAAATAGTAAATAATTCTAAAGTCTTGTCTACTTGTTCTTGTTGTATCTGGTTTTTGATGTTTATATGAGTATCTTACTCTAAGTTTTGATGCTTCATTAAATGCATATTTACCATCAAAATTAAATTCACTAAAATCATCTACATGATATCCTGATGCAGCATTTACATTAACATAACCAACTTTTAAGCTCAATGGTTTTATAGGATATAAAATTAATTGAGAACCAAAAGCTGTACTCGGCTGATAATCACCATATCCTTGTTGCCAATCAGAATACATTGGACCAGCTTCAACTGCTTTAAAATTATTTCCGGAAATTTTATCAAACAATAAAGTTGCATCTAAAATATTAAAGAATCTACTTCCTACTTTTGCACCAATTAATGTTGAATTTGAAGCATTGTAATAAGAATTACCACCTGTTTGCATTTTTACATATGTTTTATTTCCAAATGCTAAATTATATTTAGCATCTAAATACTTATAATCTTGTATGCTTATGTGGGTTCCAGCATCTTTTGTTTTTGATACAGGTACAATGTACTGCGCTCTAATAGATAGATTCTTTATGCTTTTATTTTTTAATAGAATATAAGCTAAACCATCTTTTCCCCATTTGCTGTTATAATCTAAAAATTCGTTGTCTTTTGATGTAAAACCTGTATATCTTCTGACATAACCTAATTCCACCATAGTATCTTTTATATCAGTATTTCGAACTATCGCTGCTTCATAAACTGATGGTAAAGCTCTCAAATCATGGTTATTCATAAGTGGTGTTGCAAGCTGCTGACGACCAACTTTTACCATTGTGTTTGAAATATTATATTGAAGATAAGCTTCACCTAAAAAGTTTAAACTATTTCCTGTATTTCTTTCTAAAAGGCTTGTTCCTCCATGAGGATTTGCCCCTTCAGATCCAGGGTATAATCCTAAATTTTGGTTTCCATAATATGCTAGACCTAATTTTAAATTTTTATAACTTGATGTTTCATATTTCATAATACCACCAAAAGTCAATGCTCTTGTGCTTGGCTCTGGAGTGTTCTCAAATGTTCGAATCATATAAAATGTTCTTGTTTTAAAAGAAAATTTTCCACTTTTTAATGCAGAATATAATGAATCAGACTCAGTTTGTGCAGCCATAGCTACACTACTAAATGCTAATGTTGATACGATCGCCGATAGTAATAATTTTTTTCTCATGCTAAACCTTTGTTTAATTTTATTTTATTTTTTTGTGTCATATAAACTGTTGCATAAATTGCAAATCCTATTGTATATGAGATATATTCCGAATTTAAATGTAGCCATGTGCTTGTTAAATTTGGAACAAGCATTAAAGGTACGACCATTAACAGCATAATTCTTTCAATGCCTGTTGTCTTTGTGAGTACCCAACCTTGTGTTGCTGAAGAAAATGCAAACATACCAGCAACAGCTGTTAGAAATATAAGAGCAATTTCTCCAGGATTGGTAATCCAATGCCAACCGCTTGGGTTATTTGGATCAAGAGCATCTACTCCAGAAATAAGCAAAAGCTTATTGTTAAAGAAAAATGCAAAGGGTAATATAGCTGTTCTTATATCATACGCAAACCCTTGTAAACCGGTTTTTATGGGATCGCTTTTGGCTATCCCGGCGGCGGCGTATGCCGCCATACCAACAGGAGGTGTATCATCTGCGAGTATTCCAAAATAAAATACAAAAAGATGCGCTGCAATAGCTGGTATCAGATAGCCCAGGCTATCTGCTAACTCCATAATTACAGGTGCAGTTAATGCTGCCATTACGATATAGTTTGCTGTTGTAGGTAAACCCATACCTAATATTAATGATACGATTGCTGTTAAGAGCAATACATAGATTATGTAGCCATGTGCCAGTTCTTCAATAACTTCTGAAAGAATTAATCCTATTCCAGTTAGTGTGACTGAACCAACTACAATACCAGCTACAGCTGTAGCAATTGCAATTGGTACCATGTTCTTCGCACCATTAATCATACCATGACCAATATCTACAAAACCACTGAGCATAACCTCTGTTGTAATAGCCCGCTTTTCTAAAAATGCATATATAGGACGCTGTAAAACCATAATTAGCATCATAAAAAATATAGCATTAAAAGCGGCCATTTGTGGAGATTGTCTTAGTATAATAAGTGTATACATTAAAAAGAAAATAGGGATAATATAATGAACACCACTCTTAAATACATCAAAAGCGCGTGCTAATTTAGATGGGTCTTCCCCTTTTAAGCCTAGCTTTTTTGCTTCAAGGTGTACAATATAAAAGAGTGCAAAATAACTTACAAATGCTGGAATAGCTGCAGCCATAACAACATCGGTATATGCTAAGCCTAGAAATTCAGCAATAATAAAAGCAGCAGCACCCATAATTGGAGGCATTAGCTGACCATTTGTAGAAGCCGCTACTTCGACAGCGGCAGCTTTATGTGCAGGAAATCCAAGTTTTTTCATAAGCGGAATTGTAAATGTACCTGTTGTAACAGTATTAGCAATTGAACTACCAGAAATAATTCCCATCATCCCAGAAGCTGCAACCGAAGCTTTTGCCGGCCCGCCATCATATTTACCAAGAAGTGCATATGCTAAGTCTATAAAATACTTACCAGCACCTGCTCTTTCAAGCAAAGCACCAAAAAGTACAAATAAAAATACATAGGAAGCACTTACACCTAAAGGTACACCAAATATTCCTTCTGTGGTTAAATACATCTGTCCTACAATTTTGTTGATACTTGCACCTTTATGTGCAATTAAATCTGGCATATATTGACCAAAATAATCATAAAGCATAAACACAATTGCGATAACAGGAAGTGCCATTCCCAAAGAACGTCTTGCAGCTTTTAATAGTAAGATGATAGTCATAATTCCCATACCAACATCAAGATGTGACCAAGCTCCGCTTCTTGCATTTAAAGCGTCATAATTCATGACAATATATAATGCTCCAATTACAGAAGCAATAGCTATTGGAAAGTTATACCATGGGATGCCGCTCATTGTTTTAGGCGTTCTAAACATTGGGTACATAGCAAAAACCAATGCTAACGCAAATGCTAAGTGAAATGATCGTATAAATACACTATTCGTCGGTACAACAACTACATATAGTTGATACATTGACCAAGAAAATGCGATAATCGCAATCATCCAATATTGCCAAGAGCCCTCTTTTAAATTTCTTTGACCCTCAGATTTTTCTATGAGTTCTTCATCTGTTTCAGATATTTGTTCGTTTACAAGTCCTCTATCCACTATTAATTCCTTTTTTTAATGTATAACATTAGTCTTTTGTAATACCTGCTTCTTTAAATGCTCTAATTGCACCTTTGTCCTGCGGTATTGATAAACCATCAAGTAAAGATTTTTTTGTAATAGTTTTATATGCCGGATGCAATTTTTTAAATGCTTCAAAGTTATCAAGAATAGTTTTTGTTAGTTCATAAACTATTTTTTCAGAAACAGTATCTTTTGTAACTAGTACAGCCTTAACACCAATACTTGGAATATCATGTGTTACCCCTTTGTAAAATGTTTTTGAAATTACACCTTTAGCATAATAAGGATATTTTTTTACTAGCGCATCAATTGGTTTGCCTTGGATGGGTACAATGTTTATATCAACAGAATTAGAAGCATCTTTAATATTTGCAGTTGGATGACCAAATACACCAAAGTATCCATCAATTTTATTGTCTTTTAACATTGTTGGACCTTCACTAGATTTCAATTCATTTGCAAGTGCTAAATCTGAGTGTTTAATACCAAATGCTTTTAAAACAATATCTGTTGTCATTCTTGTACCAGAACCAGGAATATCAACATTTATTTTTTTACCTTTAATATCTGTTATTTTTTTAATGTGAGATGATTTTCTAACAACAAGTGCTAAAAGTTCAGGATAAATAGCTATTACTGATCTTAAACCGGTAATTGCTTTGCCTTTGAATTTACCTTCTCCATGATATGCTTGATAGACTGTATCACTTTGTGCAATTCCAAAATCAAGTTCATTTTGATTAATTGTGTTTACATTGTATACAGAACCCCCTGTCGACTCAACTGAACATCGAATACCAGTTTCCTTTCTGTTCTTATTCATCATACGACAAATAGCCCCACCTGTTGGATAGTAAGTACCGGTAACTCCACCTGTCCCGATTGTAATAAATTCCGTAGCAAAAGCCGGAATACTCATGGCTGTCAGCAAAGCAATGCTTAATACCTTTTTTTTCATTTGTTTCTCCTATTAATTTTTGTTGAATATCATATCGAAATATCCACAGAAGCATATTGTACAAAAAAAA
>JALUWT010000049.1 GCA_027019325.1 Sulfurimonas sp. | reverse complement strand
CTATATAACACTTCTCTTTACTCTTAGCAAAACATAAATCACCAATATTATCATCCATAATATGCAATATTTCGAATTCGTCTACAGTTTTATTGGTAGTTTCTAAAATATCTCTGTTTATACCTTCAGGAATATTCTCTTCAAATACTGGAGGTATATTTTCAAAGTCACTACTTTTAATGCTGAGCTTTAAAGTAGGAATTTCTTCTGTATATGTAGTAAGATATTTACTATCATAGTAAAATCGGTATCTATCTTTTAATTTAAGTAGCTCTCCTATAATGATATTGTTTTTATATACATATAAGAACTCTGCATCAGGGTAAGATTTTTGAATCTCTTTAATGCAGTACTGAGTAGTTGAAGCACTTCCTGATATATCAATTCTGTTTGCATCAAGAAGATTTTTCATCTCTCTTTGGAGACTTCTTAAAGTGAGATTATGTCTTTTAAGCTTAAGAGACAGTTCATTTAAGCTAATAAAACTATTTTCTTCTATCAATATAGATAAAATATCCTTTTCTACGGCTTTGATGATACTGTTTTCCTCTTAAGTATATTGCGACACTGTTTAAAATAATTTTTATATTATATCCTAAAATAGTAATCTTTCCTTAATTATTTATAAACATATGTCGCAATATGCTTAAAATCAATTCATGTAGTTATCCACTACCTTGTATTTGCATACTTTTCAGCTCTGCTTGCAATAAAAACTATAATTTCAAAGATTTAGTCACTTTATGTCTTTTATTTGGGATTAAATGGGCATAACGCATCGTCATTTCAATTTGTCTGTGCCCTAACTGGTCTTTAATTTGAAAAAGATCTAAGCCTTTTTTTGCAAGCCAACTTGCATGAGTATGTCTCAAAGAATGTGCTGTAATTTTGTGTTTAATTTCTCTCTCTTTGTTTCCAGGCATAACTATTTCAACAGCATCCATAAAATATTTTGGCATTCGCAAAATAATACCATTAGCACTATTTGTAATAACATGATCATTAACTTTATCTTTATAAAGTTCATTCAGTGTTTTAAGTAGGATTTTATTAATAGCAATATGTCTTTCATTACCATTTTTATTTTTTTTAAAAAATATAGTTCCATTACTAAAATTCACATCGGACCACCTTAAAGGATTCGCAGCATTTTGTTTATTTTTTTGAGCTGCAGCACCAGTAATCTCACTAAATCTTGCTCCCGTGAAAAGTAATAATACAGTTAAATGATATGTAAGAGTATGCGTCTTTTTTAAAATTTTCAATATTTTTCTTGCCTGTTTTTTTGTTAAATATGCTTGACGGTTATTGTCAATCACAGGCATTTTCACTTTACCTTCACCCAAAGGGTTGACAAAATTTTTTATCAACTCATGCTTGATTGCATAATTTAAAATAGTACGAATTAATATTAACTGATGCTTTACAGTTTGTGCTTCAAGTTTTTTTTCAAATAACTTTTGTTTGAAATTCTCAAAATCTAAAGATTTAAACTGTTTAACACTTTTGTTTCCAAATATAGGTTTAATGTGTTTATTATAGTTTTGTTCATCAATAGCCCATGATTTTTTATTGACTTTGGCATATTTAAAAAATTCATGCCAGAGATCATCAAGTTTAATTTTGGTAACTCGTCCAGCTTTTATCTCTGGTTCCTGATCATGTTGTAATTTATACTTTATTTCTATAAGCTTAGAAAAAGCATCTCTAACAGTGAAGTCTGAGTTATTTGTTTTCTTACCTACTTGTACTTTTACAGGTTTTCCAGTTTCATCACGATAGTTTATATAATAAGAGATATCTCCATTTTTAAGCTCATTTATCCAAACACCTTCATATTTACCCCCAACTGGTTTAAGAGCCATGGTGCATATCCATTGGAATTATATTAACATTTATGCTATGATACATCCATAATTTCCTTCGGGACGCCTCTTGATTTATCAAGAGGAGAACATTTACACATCTAATAATCCTTTCAAATTATTCTTGATATTCTCACAGTCATCTTTACTAATCATACTTAGTCTGTTTTCAAGCCTTTTTGTATCAAATAATCTTCCTTGAGCAATTAAAGCATTACTTATTTTTGTTGATAGAGGTATACCAAAAAACATATTACGAGAAAATCCTTTAATAATAGTGACGGGTCTTGAAAATACTTCACCTTTTCTATTTTGTTCATTACTAATTCTTACCCAACAGAGTTCTCTTTCTTTTGGTAGAATAACTTTTTTAGTTGCTTCCATTCATTAAATTTTTTCATTAAAAGCCTCTGGTAAAAATTATACCATAAAAGATAATTTTTACTACAGTTTTTACTACAACATATGAAATAATTTGATATTTAGTGATAAGAGATGAAAAGATAGAATAGCTTGAAAACTCCTTAAAATAGGTATTATGAAACAATATGAAATAATTTAAGAATTAATGAAAACAGTGTAAAATTAGACTTAGGATCTGGTGCCGCAAGGTGTGAAGGTTCAAGTCCTTTCATCCGCACCACTCATTTACAAATTACTAACTACAATATAATCAAACTTCTTTTTTACTATAATTATTTTCATTTTTTCTGTCAACAGTTCCAGCATGACGATGCAAAGGCATATCATTCAAAGGGCAACAATAGACATGACTGAAAAAGAGAAACAAGAGCTCAAGCAGAGTATAGAGAAAGAGATCTCGCTTCTGAGTGCAGAGATTGACAAGCTGCAACAATCACTCAAACCTATCAAAAAAGATTGTTCACTCGACAGTATTGACCACAAAATGCTCAAACAGGACCAAAACATCAATATTCAAAGATATGAAGAGGCAAAAAAGAGATTAAACAGACTTAAACATGCCTATCTGAAAGTAGATACCGATGAATACGGCATCTGTAAAGAGTGTGAAGAAGAGATTTCACTTGCACGCTTAAAACTGATTCCTGAATCAGAGTATTGTGTTGCCTGTATGAATGAGTTAGGGTTATGATATTTCATAAAAACTTTCAATATTCTCTGCATTTAACTATAATTTCAATATTACACCTATGAAGGATATCCTTATGGATGGTACTATTTCTGTTACATATCAAATTCTTTGTGAAAATGATTTCAATCGTGAGCTTACACTCAAAGAATTATTGTCCAATGAGAAGATAGCAAAAGTTATAAAAAGTGAATTTGCCAAAGGCATTCGAAATATCTCTTTAGAATCTGATGATTTAAGTGCAAGACTACGTATCAATTCAATTAAAAAATTGTATACATTTGAAGTGGACAAAGATGACTTTGCTGATATTTTAGTCCTTGCAGAAGAGGATGCCGCGAGTAAAAAACTACTCAAAAAAGAGTGCGACAGAGTTGAACTTGTAGATATAACTACAAATTAATGCACTAAGAACTCCTCGACATCCTTCACAATCTCATCAACGGCTTTTGTCGCTTTTTTGTAAAGCACTTTTGTGTAGATGCTCTCATCTATTGCCGGACTTGGCTCAAGATTGTTCAGTATCGCATACTGTATACCTGAACGCACGAACATATCTGTGTTGATGACATTACCGCTTGTTCCGATGACGACAAGCATTTCACAATCTTCCAGCTCTTTGTACATATCTGCATATTTTGGAGCGGCTTCTCCGAAAAAGACTATGTTAGGGCGAAGGTTATAACTGCAGCGCGGGCAGGCATGATAGACATCATGCAGCTTTTTGTAGCCTATATCATCTACAAACCCACAACTTTCACAGCGCACCTCACGCAAGAAACCGTGTAGATGCAGTACATCTCTGCAGCCTGCTCTCTCGAACATATCATCAACATTTTGCGTGATGATCTTTAGCTCGTTTGGATACTGCTCTGAGAGTTTTTTTATCGCTTTATGTGCCTTATTTGGCTCTTTATTTTTGATGTCTAAACGTCGTTTATCATAAAAGTTAATCGTCTCATCATAGTTCCACTCCAAACATCCCGCAGAGCATATCTCTTCTATTTTGTAATTATCCCACAATCCACCGCTATCGCGAAAAGTAGATATACCGCTCTCAGCACTAATTCCCGCACCTGAAAAGATGATTACCTTTGCCATACTAGCTCCTTTGCATACGATACTCCACAGAGAGAGTATAACGCTCATTCGGTTTGAGTGTTCTAAAATCATCGAAGGCATTGGCACTCTCGATACAGACAAACTCTTTGTAGGCCTCTGGCTGCATTGCACTCATCTTCGAACACTTTTCTATCCAAGGGTTCCATACGATTGCCGAGTGGGAGTTCTCTGCGTGAATGAGTACCTCTTTGTCATCCTCACGCAGGCAGATATCTCTTTTCACACCAAGATAGACTCTATCTGTCTCTGCTGAAATTTTTAGCGCTCTGTTTTCTACACTTTTTGTATCTGTCAGCGTATCTAAAAACTCCACACCCTTCAAACCTTCTATTGTAATATTTTCAATGTTTTTAACTTGAAAATAGGTATGAAAAGCCTGCGTGAGAAGAAACTCTTTTGCATCTTCATTCGTTGTTTTCATACTGATGGAAAGTGTCTCGGAGATATCAAAAACAATATCCAGAGTAAAATCATAATTCCAGATTTTTTTGCTTATTTCACTGCTTTTTAACTGCAGATGCACTTGCGTGAGACGCTCATTCACCTCTTCTACTTTTATAAGTTCAAAAAGAAAAATACGTGCAAAACCATGTTGCGGCAGGGACTTATCTAAATTACCAAATCGCGGCCAGCAGATGGGAATGCCACCACGAATGGCTCTGCCTTCTTCAAACTTACTTGTTTCACTGAGCCATAAAAGTGCACTTCCGCTCCTTACATAGTCAAAGATATGTGCGCCCTGCAATGCTATCTTTGCGTGAGCGGCACTGTTTTGTATCTCAATATATTCAAAGCCGTTCGCAAAAGATTTGAGTGCATACACTTTAGCCTCTCCAGCCTTTCATTTTATGCCATTTGAGTGCATACAGAAGTATCACGCCGTAACAGACAATGCCAACAAGATAAGCCTCTTGCATATTTACCGTAATCTGTGCTATTTTTCCAAAAGCAAGCGGCAACAGTGCCCCTCCGGCTATGGACATAATGAGCAGCGCACTCCCTTTTGCCGTATGTTTACCCAAATCTTCAAGCGCCAAAGGCCAGATGGTCGGCCAGACAAGCGCATTTGCCAGACCTAAAAGTGCCACAAACAAGATGCTGTTTGGTACCAACATCACACCACTCCATCCCCAAAGCATTGCAGAAAAGCTTGTATCTGTTGTTGAAGAAAAAGCCACACCAAATAAAAAGAGTATTCCCGTCAAAGCAGAGATGACAAGCGCCTTCTCCTGCGTAAGGAGCTTCGGAATCGCCACAATACCGATGATGTAACCTAAAACCATAAAAAACATCGTGTATGAAGTGAGTGCCATTGCATTTTCCATCCCGATACTTTGCGCATACAGACCGATGGTATCACCGGCTATAACCTCGATGCCCACATAAAAAAAGAGTGCCACCGCACCTAGAACGACACGCGGAAATCCAAAAATATTTTCATCATCGTACGGGTCCTCTTCAAACTCTATTTCCGGCAAAGAAGAGAAATAGACAAAGAGTGCCAAAGCAATTAAAATCACTGCCATAATTGTATATGGTTTTATGAGTTCATGCGCAAGCAGAGATGGATCAGGCTGAATATTTGCAAGGATGAGTACCGTAAAGACCAAAGGTGCTAAAACACCTGCACTCTTGTTAATAAGTCCCATGATGCTGATGCGCATCGCCGCTGATTCAATGGGACCTACAAAGACTATGTAAGGGTTCGAGGCCGTCTGTAAGATGGTAAGCCCCGTTCCAAGCGTGAAAAGAGCCAGTAAAAAGATGAGAAATTCTGCACTCTGCGCTGCAGGAATAAAAAGTAACGCGCCTACGGCCATCACGACAAGTCCCAGTGCCATCCCTTTTTTATAACCGGTCTTCTCTAACACATAAGCCATCGGTAGAGCCATCACCGTGTAAGCGATGTAAAATGCAAAAGTCACAAAGAGCGCTTCAAACTCATTGAGCTCACAGATTTCTTTTAAAAAGGGAATGAGTGAGCCATTAAGCCATGTCACAAAACCAAATATAAAAAATAAAACACCAATAATAATCATCGGAATAAGTGATGATTTTCTATGCATTTTGTAAGCCTTCGAGATACTTTGCTACAGCATCTTCATCATTTGAGTACGGCAGGACGATATCTGCTTTCTCTTTGAGCTCCTCTTGTGCATTTGCAACGGCTATAGAAGTATTTGCCAGTTCAAACATACCAATATCATTGAGATTATCTCCAAAAACAGTCAGTTTTTCTAAATCAAAGCCTACCGCTTCACTGACACTTCTGATACCATGCGATTTGTCGGCATCTTTATGTAAAATGGTCAGAAAATAACAACCCATATAAGCCTCAGGAGCCAAAATATACTTAAGTTCATCACCATAGATTAGTCGTAGATTTTCTTCTAGTGCCTGCAGAAGCATCTCTTCAGCCATGTAGACTAGTTTAAAATTATTTTCCATTGCCTGTAAATTTGTAAATGCATGCGTATGGTCATCATCAACGTAACGCTTGATTATCTCACTTTGATAGCTGTTGAGCGTTGTCGAGTAGGAAAATGCTTCATTAAGCGCATCATCAACAAGAGAGAGTACAAAGGGATAAATACCAAGTCGTGAACCTTCATCAATGATATTGTCAGCGACATCTTTTGAAATAAATTTCGCATCAATAATCTTTTTATCCATCGTCGCAATGAGCGCACCATCAAGAAGTATCATTGGAGCACTCACGCTTATACCTTCTAAGAACTGTGCCGTCTTTTTGTATGTTCTCGCGGTTGCTATGCCTAAAATGGCTTCATTTTCGTAGGAGTTCCAAATTTTTTTAGTATAATCACTCAAAGATAAGTCAGAACGTAAAAAAGTATGGTCTAAGTCTGTTATGTAAATGTTTTTCATAACGTGATTATAGCAAAAAGAGGGTTTTCTATGAAAAAAGCAGTAATAACGGGAGCGAGCAGCGGCATAGGCAAAGCCATTACGCAGCGCTTGCTTACCCTTGGGTATGGAGTCACTGGCGTGAGCCGCAGCATCAGTTACGAGGTATTTAATCATGCAGATTTTCAAGCAGTGCAAGTTGATTTGAGTGAGCCTCACGCAACAAAAGAACTTTGTGAAATTTTAAAAAAAGAGGAGATTTTCCTTCTCATAAATGCTGCGGGTTTTGGCAAATTTGAGCCACATGAAGAGCTGAGTGCCGACATCATAGAACAAATGACCCATCTCAACCTCACAGCACCTATGCTACTGACAAATGCCTGTTTGCGCTCACTCAAACAAAACAGCGGCTACCTCATCAACATCAACTCCATCGAAGCGCTCCGTGCAAGTAAATTTGCTGCTGTTTATTCTGCTACAAAAGCAGGCCTCAAAGCCTTTGGAGATGCTCTTTTTGAAGAGACACGCAAAAGTGCTTTGAGTATTACGAATATCAATCCAGACATGACACAAAGTAACTTTTATGATGAACTGCGTTTTGATGTCAGTGAAAATGAAAATGAGAAGCTTTTAGCAGCGGATATTGCGAATGCTGTTGAGCACATCCTTACGATGCGCAAAGGTGCAGTAGTAAGCGAATACACCATACGAAGTTTACAATTTGGAATCGTTAAAAAGCTAAGAAGTAATGTCTAATTTGTTTTCAAGGGATGACTGAGTAGCTTTTAAAAAGTTTATATTTTTTTTCATTTTTTTCATTGATGCAGCAGTTTCATCTTTGAGGTTGCCAACCAATATAGATACTTCTTCCAAAAGGTAAAAAGCTCGTTTAGCCTCTTGAACATCTTGAATTTCCACCATATTATCCAATAAATTGCTTATTGTATCTATATCCTGTTCAATTATAGCAATTTCAAGAGCATCAGCCCACATGTGTTTCTTCTCGCCAAGCTTCTAGTAAAACTTTAAACACCCCGCTTACCTCATCAAGTTTTACAATATTATTTTCTATATTTGCCTCTGTTAAAAGTCTTGTTTGGTAGTTATACAATCCATCAAGATAGTAAGCTATATCTCCGCTTTTCATATCAAGTGTCATCATAAGTTCTGTAATGATTGCAACAGAACGATTAATCCAATAAACTTTTTTATCAACATCTTCGTCTTTAATAGCTCTTTTTGCTTGAGCATTAAATTTCAATACCCCTTCATATAGCATTTCTACAAGTTTGCTTGATGATTCTACCCCTACATTATTTTGCATATACGCATCATAAGCTAAATTATTATACATTTTAAAATCCTCTTTTTCAGTTTTCATATGCGAAGTATATCGGCACATATCTATTTATTTAAACCAATATTTGTAATTTTATATATTTACCAAATTAATTAAAGATTAATGTATATTTACCGATATGTAATTTATATAATTTTAAAAGGATTTATGATGGCAGGAACAATAAACTCACTTGGTATTGGTTCAGGTGTTTTAACTTCTAGTTTAATTGATAAACTTAAAGCTGCAGATACAAATGTAATCATTAAACCAATAGACAATAAGATAACAACTAATACTCAAGAGCAAAAATCAGAATCTCTTTTAGCTTCTTTAATGACAAGTCTACAAACTAGTGCATCATCTTTAAGTTATGGTAATGCATTTGACACAAAAACAGTAAGCGTAACAGGAAGTGCTCAAGTTACTGTAGACCCAGGTGCAAATATACAATCATTTACGCTAGATACAGTTTCTTTAGCAAAAAAAGACATCACAAAATTTGGAACACAAACGAGTAAAACATCCCCTATAGCCTCTAGTTCCGGTGTTTTAAAGATTAATAACTATAGCATTGCTTATGATGCAACGACAACTCTAAGCAGTCTTGCTCAATCTATCACAGATATTGCAGGGAGCACAGTTTCCGCTTCCATTTTACAAACAGGGACGAATGCTTACAATTTAGTTTTATCTTCCAAACAAACAGGTGCTTCTCAAACACTAACCATACAAGATACAACAGATGGCACTAATGGTACAGGATCTTTAGATGCAAGTCTATTTGATGCCAACAACGGTTATGCAAAAGTACAAACTGCAGCAGATGCCAACTTTAAATACAATGGCATCTCCGTTACAAGACCAACAAATGATATCAGTGATTTGATTTTGGGAGTACATATCAAACTTACACAAGCCGGTGACATCTCAAATGTAAATATAAGTACAGATAAAAAAACAATAATTGGTGAAGTCCAACAATTTGTTGATGCTTACAATACGCTCACGACAAATATTAATGATATGACTACAAAAAATAAGGCTACTGGAGCCACAGGTGTTTTTAATGGAAATAATTTTGTAAACTCCATTCCAAATGATATAAATAGTATTCTTCTTTCAAGAAGCATTAATGGACAATCATTAATGGACTATGGAATAGGACTTGACAGACATGGACAAATGACCTTTGATTCTACTGCTTTAGATACAAAACTCAATAGCGACCCAACTGCTGTTAAAAACTTCTTTAGTGGTGGTGTGGATGCTAACGGCACCGTTGAAAAAGGTATATTTGTAAGCATGAACGATAAATTAAAAAGTTATACAGGTTATGGAAAGCTTCTAAGTAACTTTAGTGACAATTTAAAAACTGAAGGTACAAACCTAAATAAGAGCAAACTCAGTGCACAAGATGCACTCAATGCAAGATATGCCATAATGACAACAAAATTTGCAGCTTATGACGCTATGATTAGTAAACTAAATAATCAATCTAAATCACTACTTCAAATAATTGCAGCATCTACAAATACGAAGCCGTAAATGTATTAATGGTATGATAAATGCTTTAAAATTTTCACTAAATTTAAAGCAAGAAGTCACTTAATGCTCAATGGTAAAAATATACTAATCACCGGTGGAACAGGAAGTTTTGGAAAACAGTTTGTTCGCACTATCTTAAAAAACTATACTCCAAACAAAGTTATCATCTATTCACGCGATGAACTAAAACAATTTGAAATGGCACAAAAATTTAATGCAAGCTGTATGCGTTACTTTATAGGTGATGTAAGAGACTTCTCTCGTTTAGAAAAAGCTATGAATGGCGTTGATTTTGTTGTTCATGCTGCTGCACTAAAGCATGTTCCAATTGCAGAATACAATCCTATGGAATGTATAAAAACAAATGTTATGGGCGCCCAAAATATTATTGATGCCTGTATTAGCAATGAAGTTCCTTACACAATTGCTCTTTCAACAGATAAAGCAGCATCTCCTGCTAATTTATATGGTGCTTCAAAACTTGTATCTGATAAACTCTTTGTCGCAGCAAATAATCTACGAGGAAGTCATAATATTAAATTTTCTGTTGTTAGATATGGAAATGTTTTAGGTTCTCGAGGTTCAGTTATTCCATACTTTGAAAAACTAATAGCTAACGGTGCAACTGCACTGCCTATTACCGAGCCAAATATGACACGCTTTTGGATAACATTGCAAGAAGGCGTTGATTTTGTACTAAAAAACTTTTTGAGAATGCAAGGTGGAGAAATATTTGTACCAAAAATTCCATCTATGAAGATGACAGAAATGGCAAAAGCAATTGCACCAAATCTTCCTCAAGAAATCATAGGCATTCGTCCAGGAGAGAAACTTCATGAAGTAATGTGTCCTCTCGATGATTCGCATTTAACTCTTGAATTTGACAACCATTTTGTTATTAAACCAAGTATTACATTTTCAGCACCAATTGATTATACAAAAAATAATCTCAATGAAGTAGGCAAGAGTGTAAAACAGGGTTTTGAATATAATTCTCGAGACAATACTATTTGGTTAAGTCATCAAGAACTCCGTGAAAAAATTCAACTTACAAAAGATGAAGAAAAATAGATGCTTAGTTACTCTACACAACTCATAGAAGATGATGATATAGAGGCAGTCATTGAAACTTTAAAAAGTAATTTACTGGCACAAGGTCCTAAAGTTTTCGACTTTGAAACTGCCTTATGTAAATATACCGGAGCTAAATATGCAGTAGCCTTTAATTCAGCAACATCTGCCCTGAGTGGAGCTTATCATGCATGTGGAATTGGGCAAGGTGATGAAATAATCACCTCTGCTATTAGTTTTGTTTCCACTTCTAATATGTTTGTAGACTTAGGAGCTATTCCTGTTTGGTGTGATATAAAACTTGATGGTAATATAGATGAAAATAGGGTAGAAAAACTCATCACTCCAAAAACAAAAGCAATTGTTCCTGTTCATTTTGCGGGAAAACCAGTTAATATAAAAGCTATCCAGAAAATCGCAAAAAAATATAATCTGCTTGTTGTAGAAGATGCAGCCCATGCACTTGGCTCAACTGTTGGCTCAAAAAAGATAGGTTCATTTTCAGATATGACTATTTTCAGTTTTCATGCTATCAAACCTATCACAACAAGTGAAGGTGGAGCTGTACTTACAAACAATAAAGATTGCGCAAATAAATTAAAACTTTTTCGTTCACATGGAATTGTCAAGAAAAAACTTTGGAACTCTGATATGATAAGTATGGGGTATAACTATCGTCTTACAGAAGTTGCTGCGGCACTTGGAATTTCTCAACTAAAAAAACTTGATCGTTTCATAAGCAAATGCAATGAGATAGCTAGCTATTTTGATGAACGATTTAAAAATGAAAAACTTTTTTTAACGCAAAAAATAGAAGCAAACAGTATAAGTTCGCGCCATCTCTATCCTATTATATTAAACCCTGAACTGCAATGCCCTAAAGAGGAAATCTTCATGGAACTGCAACAGCGTGGTCTTGGTGTTCAAGTACACTACAAACCAATCTACCAAAACAGCTTTTATAAGGAAAAATTCGGTGAAGTTTCGCTTCCTGTTACAAATGATTTTTACCACTCAGAAATTTCCTTACCATGTAATCAAACCATGAGTATGGAAGATGCTAAATATGTAGCTGATACTTTTTTGGATGTTATTCATAAATATGCGCACAGAGGATGTAGTTTCTAATGGGTACAAAAGCTGTCTGTATCATCCCTGCCCGTGGTGGCAGTAAGCGCATACCAAAGAAAAATATAAAAGATTTCTTTGGCAAGCCTCTTATTGCTTACAGCATAGAAGTCGCCCTTGCTTCAAATCTTTTTGAAAAAGTTGTCGTGAGTACAGATGATGAGACAATAGCAAAAATCGCGAAAGAGTATGGGGCAGAAGTTCCTTTTATACGGCCAGATGATCTCAGTGATGATTTTATAGGAACGGGCGCAGTTGTGGAACATGCACTAAAGATTTTACAAGATAATGGCGAAGAATATAGATACTTATGTACACTCTATGCTACAGCACCTCTACTTCAGGTAGAATATCTTAAAAAAGGTTTAGAAGCTCTCAAAAAAAACTCTGATGCCCACATGGCTTTTAGTGTAACTTCCATGCCTTTCCCCATTCAGCGAACCTTTAAAATTACAAAGGAAAACAGATGTGAAATGTTTACACCACAATACTTTTCTGCTCGTTCTCAAGACCTAGAAGAAGCTTACCAGGATGCTGGGCAGTTTTACTGGGAGAATCTACAAAACAAAGCAACTGATATCCCTTTTGGACGAAGCAGTATTCCTATTATTTTACCAAGAACTGTAGTGCAAGATATTGATACTTTAGAGGATTGGGAAAAAGCAGAACAGCTTTATCTACTAAATCAAAACATTCAAAACAATTCAAAAAAAAAGCTAAAAGAATCTATGAGAATTACCTCATCGAAACGACAGAATATAGCTAACAAGAGTTAAACAGATGTTCATTATAATAAAAGTAGAAAGATATGTCAAAAAAGAAAAGGGAGCAGAATGGACTTTAAAATAGATAATAGAAAAATTGGAAAAAATCATAAACCATATATTATAGCAGAGATGTCTGCAAACCATGGCAATGACATAGAGGTTGCAAAAAAGATTATCATTGAAGCAAAAAAAGCAGGTGCAGATGCTATAAAGATACAAACATACAGTGCAGACAGCATTACACTTAATTGCAAAGAGAGTGCATTTGAGGCGAAAGGTGCATGGGAAGGGATGTTCCTATATGACCTCTACAAAAATGCTTCTATGCCATGGGAGTGGACTACTGAACTCCAAAAAATTGCCAAAGAAGTAGGCATCACCCTCTTTTCATCTCCGTTTGACTTTTCTGCAGTAGAGTTTTTAGAGAAGCTGGATATGCCAGCTTATAAAATTGCTTCACCTGAGATAGTTGATCTTCCATTGGTAAGAAGAATTGCACAAACAAAAAAACCTATCATTCTCTCCACCGGAAATGCTACAATAGCACAAATCAATGATGCTGTAGCTGTTTTACTTGAGGAGAACAGTGAATTTGCCATCCTTAAATGTACCAGTGAATACCCAGCTAACCCAAAAGATATAAATCTTAAAAGTATTCCCTTTCTCAAAGAGCTGTTTAAGTGCCCAGTTGGGCTTTCTGATCATACATTGGGAACAGCTATACCAATTGCATCCATTGCTCTTGGAGCAGATATAATTGAAAAACATTTTATTTTAAATAAGAAGTATAAAACTGCCGATAGCTTTTTCTCCGCAACTCCAGATGAGCTTAAGGCAATAGTTGAAGGCACACAGATGGTAAAATTTGCACTTGGTGAGGTTACATTTCCTATAGTTGCTAAAAGATCCCAACGTTCACTTATTGCAATAAAAGATATAGCACAAAATGAGCCATTACTTGAAAATATAAACTTTAAAAGTATTCGACCAGGTGGTGGTATCGAGTCTAAAGATATATCAATTGTGCAAGATCGCAAAGCCACAAAAGCCATTAAACGCGGTACATTGCTCTCATGGAAAATGATTGGTGGATTTTAAAGTATGTCACAGATAAAAGTCACCTTTTTTACTGAAGCTGGAAGTAAACGAGGGATGGGGCACTTAGTCCGACTATATACCATTTATGAAGAATTTGTTGCTAACAAAATTGAATCTGTTTTTTTCCTTGATAGTGATGTTAACTATGACTATAAATTTTCTAATATTCATTACTTTACTTGGAATACATTTACACTCCACAAAAAGTATGATATCATCTTTATAGATAGTTATGAAGCAAACATTAATATATATAAAGAGATTACCAACTCAACAAAAGTTGGTGTTTATATTGATGACTATGCTCGTTTAGAATATCCTAAAGGAGTCATAATAAATTTTGCACCTGATGCAAAAGAGCTCTTCTATCCTAACGAAAAAAAACAGTATCACTATTTACTAGGATTAGATTATTTACCTTTGAGAAAAGCTATTACAAAAACTACACAAAAGAGAAAAGAAGAACAAATCTTTATAATGCTTGGTGGTGCTGATACTAAAAACTTAACTTTATCTATTATTCATCAACTTACGCTCCTAAATATAAACAAGGTTGTAGTATCAAATAATCTTGAAGTTGCAGATAAACTAAAACAATATGAAGGTGTAGCAGTATTATTTCAGCCATCAGATACAGAACTAGTGAAAGCAATGAGTAAAAGTACCATGGCAATAACAACTGCGAGTATGAGTGTTTATGAACTATACTACTTAAATACCCCAAGTATTATTGTTTCGACTGCTCAAAATCAAACTATCGGCATAAAACAATTTCTAAAACATCAACTTACTGCATTTTATGTCGATATAAAGTGTAGTAACTGGTGTGAAGAAATAGAACACTACGCAAAGAAGCTTATTACTTCAAAATCTATTATTCCAAATAAGCAGCAAATAGATGGAAATGGTACAATAAGAATAATAAATAAGGTTCTAGAATTATGCAAAAAATCTTAATTCTTGGCGGTAGCCATAGAGATATACCACTCATAAAAGCATCTCAAGCACTTGGATATTTCGTTATTACACTTGCAAATAGAGATGATTATTTAGGACATCAATATGCTGATGATTTTTTTAAAATCGATTTTAACAATTTAGAAAAAATTAAAGAGGTAATCCATCAAGAAGAAATAGATTACCTTATCCCAGGTTCAGGAGAACAGTCTTATATAAACTGTATTATTTTAGCTAATGAATTAAAAATAGGTAACTTTGATCATGTAAAAACGGCAAAACTTTTGCATAACAAATGGAAGTTTAAAGAGTTTTGCATCAAAAATGATATCTCAACTCCTAAAGGTTTTTCCTATACACATAAGAAAAATATAGAGACTCTTCAGTTTCCAGTAGTTGTCAAACCAACAAACCTGTCGGGAGGAAGAGGCGTAACAACTGTTCAAAAC
>JALUWT010000048.1 GCA_027019325.1 Sulfurimonas sp. | reverse complement strand
AGAGGATTTTATCCTCTTATTTGACTATAATTGCATAAAATTGGATATAATTGCATAAAATTGCATTAAGAGGTGAGTATGTCTAACCTAAGAAGAGGTAGAGCGAAAGTTGAGTTCTACAAGCATATCAAGCAGATACGAGAAGCGTATCAAGCAGGATATGTTGTTTACAAAGTTCTGTATGAAAAGATAAAAAAAGAACTCAATCTTCAAATGAGTTATTACACCTTTTTGAGGTACGCCAAAAAAGAATTTGATACAAATTTCAATGAAAAGGAGGTCGGTAAAAAATCTGGTCAAGTAAACACAAAAATTGATTCGTCGGCAAATCAATCTGAGGATCCCGATGATAAAAAAGAGGATCCTTTGGATGATGCAGCCAGGAAGTCAATGGAAGAATATATGAAAAATATGTCACACATATTTGAAGCAAAAAAACAAAATAAACGAGGAGTTAGAAAATGACAATCGCAGTAGTGAACACAAAAGGAGGTGCAAGCAAAAGCACCGTGGCATTTCAAGTGGCAGCAGCTTCGTTTTTGGCAAAAAAGCAAGAGGTGCATCTCATTGAGTTTGACGATGAGAACAAAGATAGTGAAACATTCTCAAACTCCAAGATCAAATCATCCCAGGTGGAGATCGGAGACGGCACGGATGTCGATGAAGTATTGAAAGATACGATCCTGGTACCAAAGGATAAAAACATCGTGATCGATGTCGGAGGTAACAAAACCACCACGATCATTCTTGAGGGATTGAAAAAGACACGGCTTTACCGCAAGATCGATCTCTTTATCATTCCTATGAGTGGAGGATACCAAGATCTTAAAAACGCTGAAAAGACCTATGAGATGATCAAGGGATTTGATGTGCCGGTTATCTTCGCTCTTTCAAGAGTAAGAAACCCTAAGCGTTTGCAATTCCAGTATGGAGATTTTTTCCGGGCGTTCCCAAAGAAAAAATATTTCATCCTTACGGATAGCGATGTTATCGACTTGAGCCGTACTCAAAAAAAG
The DNA here is from genome assembly GCA_027019325.1 of Sulfurimonas sp. Taxonomy (GTDB): domain Bacteria; phylum Campylobacterota; class Campylobacteria; order Campylobacterales; family Sulfurimonadaceae; genus Sulfurimonas. Next base: position 1,796 of record JALUWT010000048.1, on the reverse strand, counting down.
AGTGTATATGAGATCGCTTTTGATACAAATACTAAAGGGGCTTTCGAAAAGGCACTTGATGAGGCATTTGACACAGACGATAACGATAAGATTGCACAATTCAGTACCCTGCTCCAGATCTTTGATGAGAGTGAGGAGTATGTAAATGATATTCTTACTCCAGCTTTTGAAGCTTTGGAACAGAAAAATAAAAAGGATAAGTGATGCCAGGTGGAGACCTAACGCTAAAAGATGTTGAAATTTTGATTGGCAATCTCAAAGCTATACATTCAAAACTATCAGACAAAGAGAATGGTGCCATTGCGCAGCTGGAAGCAATATTAGAGAAGATTGATCCTATGGTGATCAATTTTACCGGCAAAAAAGAGCAGAAAGAATTAAATGATACAATCATCACAATTGAGATGCTTCTCAAGACACTCCAGACAGAAGTTGAATCAATTACAGCTAAATATTTTGAGGATTCCAGAGAGCTGGCAGAAACGCTGATCGGTGAGAGTGTGAAAGAAGTCATTGCAATAATTGAAAAAGAAAAGCAGACAGCCAAAGAAGAAATAGGAGCTGTAGATATTGACAAAAAGCTGAAGATGAACTATCTTATTTTGGCGTCATCTATTATCGCATCAATAGCCGTTGGCTATTTGATGGGTTCTATGTAGCCGGTTCTTTACCGGCTCCCTCTTATTATTTACCAAAACTCCACCACTTACAAAGAGCCGTTTAAGATAGTACAATCATGATTGTAAAACCTAAATCAAAACTTAAAAAAATTAGCTCATATATTAAATATACATTAAAAACATATCTAATAGATATTGCAATCACATCAATATAGTTTGATAATAATGGAGATAAATTTCTACAACTTTAAACCAAGACCCTTTCCCTGCGAAAGAAAGCTTTTTAGTAATTTTTCTTTCTTTTGAATTTTTTCTTGTAATTTTTTTGGTTCCAATCCATGCTTATTTGCAATTCTCTCAATTTTCTCTTTTGAGTTATTTTTATTCTTGGCACAGCTTATTACACTGTTCTCAAGTGCTATAAGTTTGTCTTTGCCATGCTGCACGAATTGGCGGCTTTGTAGCCATTTATCAGGTATTTTCACTGCATATGAAAGTACCTCTGAAAATATCTTTTCATTGTCAAGATAATAATCTAAAATAGATTTTCCACTTATGTCTTTATAGGTTATATCAAATTCTCCAAACTTTAAAGCCTTTAACACAAGATCATCTTCTCCTATTGAAGCCAATTTTTGAGGAAGATTCATTCTTGTAAGACCAAATTTTCTATCTATATACTTTTTTATCATAGATGGATTATTAATGATTGTATTAATGCTTTTTGTATCCTTTTCTGCCTGTGCTTGAATTTGTTTGCCAAGCTCTTTTCTAAAAGAACTTGGATTGATTGTTTTTTTTGGCTGCATTTCACTAAGCCCTGGATCTGTTTTATCAAATTCTCTTTTTGTAAGGCGATCCAAAATATGAGATGATGAGAGTTTTTTATCATAGTGTTGCTGATAGCTTTCAAGCATATCAAAGATGGTTATTTTTTCTTTATTCATAATAGTTGCAATATCGTAAAAATCTCTTGTGAGTGTACGATAATTAAGAATTGCATCCATTTTCATTGCTTTGATGGTCTCAATACCGGCAACCTCTACTGCTCCATATTGTAAATTATCTTTTTGAAGTATATCGAGACTGGATGCAAAAAAGGTAACTTTTACACCGCTTATTTCAAAGTCTATTTGCCGATCATCATCAAAAAGTTTTGTAGCAGAAAATCCATCT
>JALUWT010000047.1 GCA_027019325.1 Sulfurimonas sp. | reverse complement strand
ACAGCTTTAGATGCCGCACTGCTCCTACTGTATCTTTATCGTACTTTATCTCATGTGAAAATGCCAAGCTTGAAAACAGCAATAAACTAAGTAGTAATTTAATCATATAACACTCCTATACCAAATCTTTTTTCTCAAATATTTTATATCCTAAAAATGCGAACACCAAGCCAAGAGTAACCGGATAAAGAATTGAGACTAAAACAAAAACAGTTTGACTCATGGAGTCCAGGATGTAAAATGCAACCGGTCCCATAACAGTCAACTGCGGATCAAACAACGAAATTGCTGCAACACGAAAAATTTCCATCGGATTTATCAAGCTAATAAAAATAATAAGACCTGAACTCATTCTCTCTTGCATCATAAGAGAGATTAAAGCGATATCTATAAAGGCAAGCAAAAATATCCATATAAAGAAAGAGAGTCCAAGTGCCACTTCAGAAGATTTTACAAATGAAGATATAAAAAATGCTATACCTAAAAAGGCACTACTCATTGCAAATAGGAGTCCAGTGTATAAAAAGAATAGATTCCACGGAATAGCTGCACCTTTAAATGCTCCGTAAATAATTGCTATAACCATAGCAAAAAATACCGGAAGAAAAACAGTTATAAATCTGCCAATTACTTTTCCCCAATAGTACTGTTTTAAAGAGATCGGGAAAGAGAGCATGTATTCAAGCACATGACTATCTCTGTCGCCAGAGATTGATCGTACAGTAGTAATGAGTATAAATATCGGCAAAATAACAATGGTTATTTGAATATACATCAGCAAAAGACGGCTGAGTCCGCTAAATCCCATAACCTGTGATTCTGTAACACCCGCGATAAAAAAGAGTGCTATTAAACCACCAAAAACAAGTGAGTAGACGACAAACCATTTTGCTCTCAAAGACTCTTTTAAATCTAAATATGCAATTAAATATAAATTTTTCATTTAAAATCTCTCATCTGATACTATTTTTCCCAAATCCATATAGATTTGTCTGTTGACAAGGTCTTTGACCTCTTCAAGCCGGTGAGTTACAAAAAGAAGTACTTTGTCATCTTCATTTTGTTTGAGAAGTCTATAAAAATCATCTCTCGCTTTTGGATCCAAATTTGCTGTCGGCTCATCATAGATAATAATATCACTTTTTTTAGCCAAAGAGATGGCAATGAGCAGTTTTTGCTTCATTCCTCCACTGAGTTTAAAAAAGGATTTATTCAAATTTGCACTAATATCGAGTTTCATCTCGGCAGCATAGTACTTAATGAGCTCTTTATCTACTTTAGCACTAACAGAGATATATTCCATCAACTCCCCAATGCTCAATCTAATCGGAGGCGGAAGCTGCGGCACAAAACTAATATGCTCCAACACATCGAGCCTGTTTTTTATGGGATTTAAGCCATTGATAAGTACTTCACCATCATTTGGATGGTAATAACCCATAATGGAACGCACAAGTGTAGTTTTTCCCGCACCATTTGCGCCCATTAGAGCAATGGACTCATTTTTTTTAAACTCACAAGAGACACTATCTAGCGAGATATTTGAGCCGAATTTTTTTGTTAAATTTGCAACTTTTATCATATTTTACACCAAACCTTTAAGTCTAAAATCAAAATTAAGAGCATCTTCATGGCAAACATCTATACAGCGTCCACAGAGTGTACAGTCAGCACCTGTAATATACTCATGGGTAATGCTCTCTTCTTCTCTTTGTTTATCATATTTTGCCTTTGTAATCTCTAAGACCTGATTTTCAAAACAAACATCACTACATACCATACAATGATCACAATTGTCATTCCACTCTATACGAAGAGCAGATACTTTTCCTATCATCCCATAAGTTGCACCAATAGGACAGATATAAGAACACCATGCTCGACGGGCAAAGAAAACTTCAAAAGCAAGGACTATTAAAACCCAGATAAGTGACAGACTCCAGCCATATGCTATTGCACGGCTTAAAATACCTACAACACTAAAAGTCTCAAAAACCAAATACCCACTTGTAAAAGCCAGAATTAAAAAAATTGCCCAAAAGATGTATTTTATGCGATGGTCAAATCTTCTCTCTTTGATGATCTTTTTTGCAACCAAAGTGTTGTGCCACTTCTCACCTATTTCACTTAAAATACCATACGGACATACCCAAGCACAGTAACTTCTACCACCCACAAGTAGATAAAATACAGTGATGGTACTCACACCAATAATGATGTTAATATGTAGGTGATGTTCTGCCATAAACATCTCTAAAGTTGTAAAAGGGTCAATGAGATGAAAACCTAAAAACCGTGAACCATTGAGCGTCCCTTCCAATGTTTGGATATCAATAGCAAAAGATAGAAAAAAGAGAAGATGCACGGAGATGACAACAATCCACCTTTTAGCTCTAATACTCAGTTTTTTCTTCCCATCTTTTGTTGTACTGAAAAATGTTGATAAGAACGATGTTCTTTTTATGGTCTCTCTACTATTATACTTATCCATTTTTTATCCTATTTTTTAGAATCTTCCAATGCTTTAGCTCGTGCTGGAAACTCTCCTACCTCTTTTGCCAATCTTTTCAAATCATCTTGTGATAAATGAAGAAGGAGACCTCTCATAATCATGTTCTCTTTTCTACCGGATTTAAAATCATCAAGTTTCTTGTAAAGCGCATCCGCACTTTGACCGAAGAGTTTAGGGCCCATCAGTTTTTTACCATACTGCATACCACTTCCATCAACACCATGGCATGAAGAACATTTACTTTTGTACTCATCACTCACTTTAAATCCACCGACATTCCCAGCTTTATCTCGCAATGCTGTCAGTGCTTCATTCTCTTTCTCTCTATCACTTTTTTCTTTCGGCTCATTCTCTTTGACAGCTGCTGCTGTTCTTGTACCAATATCTTTAGTGATTCTACCCGCTTCTCCACCATTAAAAGCACCCCCATTGGAAGCCACCCATGCCATTAGACCTACTATCAACAGCGTAAAAAAACCTGCAATTATATTCTTCATTATTTATTCCTTATCTTTTGAACTTGAACATTAAAGTTATATATATCTTCTGCAATTGCTCGTATCTCTGCATCACTCATATTATGAATCAAGTCAGTCATAAAGACATTTTTCTTTTTTCCTGTTTTAAAAGCAATAATCTTATTATAGATATAATTCGCATCACGACCTAAAAGGGATGGCCCGAGGACACCATTGGCATAATCATCATGACATGCAGAACATCTCAATCTAAAAGAAGGGCTGAGTTGTTTTGAAAGGAGAGAAACCTGTACTCTTTCATAAGGACTGCGTATATGCATCTGTGCGTCTAAAATCGTTCTTGGTCTTACGCGGACAGAGGCATCTTTATTCGCCGGTTGCGCATTTTGATCATATTCACTTTTTTCACCATAGTCATAATAAAAAGAGTTCTTATTTCCTGACTTATCTTTTGAAGTATCATCACTTTTTGCTACGACCTTAACCGCATACTCATTTTTATTGGCGACAACTTCTATTTTAGGAGTAGCTTGCGTTCTAGATGCTACTTGACTCTTCTCATCAGACTCTTTTTTGTCTCCGCAAGCAGAAAAACTAATGATTATTAAAAAAGTCGATGCTAATAATATACTCTTGTTCATGATATTCCTTGACTTTTATTTCCATAGTACTCTTCATAAGTCATTCTGGGTTTTACTACTATTGATGGTACTGACGTTGGACAAACATCCTGACATGCACCACAGCCTATACAACCGTCATAAATCTCAGGTCGTCGTCCACCTTTAGCATCTGGCACCATGGCAATAGCACTCAGAGGGTTTGGAATTGGGCACATATCTGCACATAAGGTACACTCTGTACCTTCTCGTCCCATAAATTTTTTAACTAAATCTACTTCCTCTGGTGTTTCATTTCTTACAGAGTGCGTGAAAGCCAGCATTTTGTCATCATACCCTTGAGGGACAGGTGTTTTACTGATACCTAAACAGGTATCAGTAAATTCTAAAACAGCAATACCCATTCTAATATCTTCTGCTTTTTCAGTTTTGTGATCAAGCGCACCGCTTGGACAAGCCAAAACACAAGGAACAGCGTTACATGCATAGCATGCCCTGATGTTAGCATCAATAAAAGGTGTTCCTTCGCCATATCCTTGTCCTACATCATTAAGTTTAATTGAGTGATAAGGACAAACCTGCAGACACTGCCCGCATTTAATACACAGCGCTAAAAACTCTTTTTCGGGCACTGCTCCAGGTGGTCTGAGTTTGTTCTCTTTGCCGCTTAAGTAAGGAGTAAAAACAACGCCGCCACCCAACACAAGACCTAAGACACCTAAAGTAGAGTATTTAACAAATTCTCTTCTATCTGTTTTTACTTTTTTTGCCATAACTATCCTTTCTTAAATTGCTTTTCGCATTTTTGGTTTTTTGTCTTCCATTAAGAAGAGTGGCTTTGAGAATGGAGCTAGTTTTGCTAAAAAATTTAGCAGAGATATAACAGGAGAACCATAAAAAAACTTCACATTATTGTTATAAATCCAAAGTTGATCCGCATATCTGTAAACTTTATGCGGTGTATCACCTATGCCGTCACCATTATTGTCAAAACCTGTATAGTTATCCCAATAGTTATCAACAATCACATTTTCATGCGTTCTATCTCTTTTACTGTCATTAACAATATCTTCAATATTTCCTTGAATAATATTATCTTTTATTATATTATTAACGCTTAAAGAATGAAAATGCATAGCCTCTGCATTATATAAAATTTTATTTCCTTCAATAATATTGTGTGTTCCTGGCTCAAAAGGTGATCTGTCTATGTAGAGTCCTTGTGCACAGTAGATTACAGTATTGTCTTTGAGGATGAAATTGGACGAATCTTTCAATCCTATGCCCATACCTGTTGCACCTAAGGAACTTTTAATGATATTTCCCGTTGCAATTGAATCTTGCGAATACATAAAAAATATACCTACCGAATTATTTTCATATCTATTATTTTTAATAATGTTTTTTCCGGCATACATAAAATGCAGAGAGTATCTATTGTCTTTGCCAAGATTGTTCTCAATCCTGTTTCCATGTGAATACCAGACAACCATATCACGCGATTTTATTAAAGAATTACCTTTGATGATGTTGTCATTGGAGTACCACAGACGTAGACCATCACCACGAAGCCCCAAAGGCAGCTTTTTAGATGTAATTTGATTATTGCTGATGATTGAATTATCAACCATTTGCAAATCAATACCAAAGAGACAGTTTTTGATAATACAGCCACTAACTTCACACTGTTTTATCTTACCCATTTTACTCTTTGCCATAGAAATTGCGCCATCTAACTTTTCATGTCTACTGCCGCTGTTAATGATTGTCAAATTTTTCAAAGTGACATAAGAGCTTTGTACTGTAATAACAATACCCTTGTTCTCACCATCAATAATAACACCTTTGCCCTGACCTATAATACTCAATGGCTTGTTAATATGAATGTTACCTTTATAGACTCCGGCTGGCAGTTTTAAAATTGAACCGGCAGGTGCACTGTCTATTGTATCTTGCAATACATTAGCATCTAAACAGCTAACAAAAACAGTAACAGCAATCCATATAATTTTCAACATTTGTAAACCTGACTTACGCTTCGTTTTGCATCTCTTTAAGTACTTTTTGCTTTGCAAAGAATGCAAGAAGACTAAAAAAACTTATGAGTAGAATCATATAAAACCCTATTGTTGGGTAAGAGTGTGTTGTAAACTGGGCAATTTTTCCATCCCCAAAGACTGTCGGCATAAAAGGTTTGATTTTAAAAGCTCCCCAGTCATGCAGATTATGTCCAAACCAGTAGAGCCAATAGGAGTAATCCCCTATAAAAATAAGTGGCAGAGCAATAGGAACAAGCATAATATAGCTATAGATTTTTTTATTGTAAATCATAAAAAGTATCATTCCTAAAGAGAGTGCTAAAAGAGCATATGGCCCTATGGCACGTTCAAAATGTCCACCTCTCCACATAGGATCCATGCCTACATAGTGGTTAATTGTATCCATTTCATGTACTTCTCCGCTGTATCCATCAAAGTGGAAATATACAGGAATCCCCTGAGGAAAGGCTTTCTTTGGATAATTCGGTGCTTCAAGAGAAACTGCCCAAATTGGAAGAGAAGCTGGCCCAATTTCTGATTCACTTTCAATCATCTTATCTAGATTATCGTAAGCACTTTTAGGTGTAGCAACACTTTTGTATCTTCCTTGATTGTATAAATTCCACACAGCCTTGCTAAGAGGCGTAATTTTGCTGATTTTATTTGCATCAATCTTGTTCAGTGTACCATGAAATGCAATCATTGGAAATGTAAAAGAGAAAGTTAAAATCAATAAAGCTATAAAAGTAAAAATTCTAGCTTTAATTAAACTTGGGTGCATAATATATTCCTTCTTTATAAATTAAATTTTATTATTATATCGAGTTATAAAATATATATATTTGACTTAAGTCAATTGAAATGTGAAGATGTAGAAAGAGGGAATGAAAGGGAGGAAGAAACTTTGCAGTCCCACCTCCTTTTTGAAGTTATAAATCTCTATTTCTTAAAATAGATTTGCATTTTTGTCTACCCATTTAAAGTATTCAACAATGTCATTTACTTCTTCTTTAGTCATATGTTGGTTCGGCATTCTAAGATTAAAGTAGTTAATCATACCTTCTACATATGGATCATGATATTTACTTTTTGGATTAAGAATAAAATTTCTAACCCATTTTTCACCATTTTCATGTCTTAAAAGTACACCAGTTAAATCTGGACCTGATGAAACTTTACCGATTACGTGACATCCGCCACATCCACCTTCACCAAATGCGCGCTCACCGGCAGCAGCAGCAGGAGATTGTTTCGTTGCAACTTTTTTCACAAGTAGGTTTTTTGCTCTGATTCCGACATCAGCAGTTTTAACCATATATTGCCAAATCATGTTTTCAAACAGAACAGCTTTTTCTAAATCACCAGCTTTTACAGCTTTATCAGAAAGTTTTTTCTGAGCTGGAATTTTTCCATACTGATCAAGTGCATCAACAACAAGTGCTTTTACAGTTGGATATTTCTCATAATGATTTGCTTTTAAGAATTTAACAACTGATTGAATAACAGCATCTGTAGCAGTGTTCACAGCAACAGTTTTGTCATACTCAGCTTTTAATTCAGCTTTAGACATTGTTTTCATTTTAAGTTTTTGAGCACTAACATATTTTTTGTTAGGATCTTTAACCATTAAGTAACCCATCATCTCTAAGTGAAGCGCTGAACAAAATTCTGTACAATAGTAAGGAAAAACTCCCTCTAAATCAGCCTTAAATTTAACAGACGCAGTTTTACCTGGCTCTAAAGATGCGTGTACATTATAGTTATCTACAGTAAATCCGTGAGTTTCATCTTCCGCACGCTCAAGGTTTGTTAAGTAGAATGTTACAGTGTCACCTTTATTTACAGTAACTCTCTCAGGATTGATGTGAGATCTTACAAGTGTCGCATATACAGTTACATTATGACCGTTTCTCACGATTCTCTCTTGTCCTGCTAATGTTTTACCTTTAGAAATTTTACCTGTTCTTGAGTTTGTACCCATTTTGTATCTAACTTCTGGATGCAACTTACTCATACGAATAGCGACAGCTTGATGTGGTTCACCTAAAGGAATTGCCATATCATAAAGGAGATCCATTTTTCTACCACTAACGTCAATCAACTGGTGATTTTGTGGGTGAAGTGGACCAACCGGGTCAAATCTATCAATCGCTAATTTATTCAAAGAGATAATATATTTTCCTTGAGGATCAGCAGATTTACCTTCCATACCACATAAGTGTCCAACATTGTAGTGAACATTTACTTTATCAAGTACTTTTAAAGTTTTATAGTTCCATTTTACAATTTGTGAATCAACATACAGAGATGTATAGATTTCACCATCTTTCCAATGTTTACCATATTGATTATGTAGTGGCCCAAGACCTAGTTCAACTTGACCGTGCATTGAATCTTTCATACTTAGAATTGGAATCCCGAAAGGATCTTTACCCGCATATTTATGATCTTTAATCAGCTTTTTAATTTTACTCCATTGAAATACAGTCGCATGCGTATCTAGTTTACCACAGACTACAATATATTCACCATCAGGAGAGACATCAACACCATGTGGTGATTTTGGTTCTGGAATTAAGAAAAGTGCATTGTTAGCAACTGCAACACTCATAGGAATGACACGAATACCGTTAATCACTTTATAGTTTTTCTTATTTTTAACAAGTTGTGCTAATTTTTTCCAGTTATATACATGTAAAAAGTCAGTATCATTTCTTGAACAACCTGCTTCAAACGGAGGCATACCTACTTCGATACCACCTGTATACATTTCAGAGTTGAATGAATTTGTAAAACCCCAACCATCAGAAACGCCCTTACCGGCATCACTTAAATCTTGCATGTATGGAGGAAGTTCTAGAACAAAAGAGTCTTTTTGTTTAATACGACCTTTTTTTGGATCAAATTTCCAAAAGGTGATACCACCACGGTATGTCTCTTTATAGTCTTCAATTGGATGATAGTTATTGTCAAACGGTGCAGCATATTGAGCAGCTTCCAAAATATACTCAGAGTTTGGTGTAAAGAAAGCCCCACCGTGATCTGATTTAAAAACAGGATTAACAACAATCTGTTTTGTCTCAAAGTCATTCAGGTCTAAAATTGCGATACGCGGATTTGCTTTATCATTAATAGCTAGCCATTTTCCATCATATACACCTTTTGTTTCTGAAAGTGCCGGGTGGTGTGTATCACCCCATGTAATTTTATGACCACGGATATTTCCCTCAGCCAAAACCTTTTTACTCTCTTCATCATAGCCATACCCCTGCCATGGTTCCGGAGTAAATACACCTATATATTTTAATATTTTCATACTTGGTACGCCATAGACCATAATCTGTCCAGACTGTCCACCAGAACTAAATACCATGAATTCATCTCTACCACCACTTGGTGTATAAGTTTTTGCAGCATGAATTACATCGTTTTCTGTAAGTCCCCTTGCTTTCATCACTTTTTCAAGTTCTCCACCATTCGCTGAAACCATAGTTGCAGCTAAAGAAGTTCCTAAAAGAAGTGAAGTCAGCTTACTTATGTTAGTAGCCATTTTATTCTCCTTCATTTTCATTTCGAGAAATAATCCCAAATGATAAGAGAATAATAATATATATAAAAGCTGAAAAATTTGACTCAGGTCAAATTATTTAATTAATCTATTTTTTTAAAGTTACTTAAATTTATCTGCAACGTTTGCAGTTTTTTTGCAGTTGTGCTGAGCTCGTCCAAAGATTCTATTAAAATATCTTCTTTTTGTATCAACTCTTTGTCGAAAGATTCATTTTCATCCATCGTAGCGATAAGTTCTAGCAAATCTTCAATATTTTTTTCTATATCTTCTAAGGATTCAACACTCTTTTCTATGGAAATAGCCGAGTAATCTATGGATTTATTGATTTTTTCTATGAAAAAATTAAAATCATGCAGTGCGTGAGCAATATCTTCACTACTTGATTTTGTTTCAATAGGTTTTATCCCTTGAACTGTAGACTTTTGTATAATTTTTTTAGAAGTATCTAAAAATTTCTGCATAAATACTAAGAGATCTTTTAGCTGTGTAAAGAGATAAATTAACAGTATTAATAAGACTAAAAAAAGTGTTATCTGAATCACTTTCTCTTTTTTCTTCACTCTATCAAAATATGCTTTATGCATTACTATAAGTTTATTAAATTCAACAAGCAAATCTATATTTGCTTTGTAGATATCATTCATCAGTTCTTCTAAAATGATATTTGCATACGCATTATGTATTTTACTTAAATCTCGAAATTTTTGAACAAGCAAATAAAAATTATTCCATGATTTCAAAATTTTTTTTGTCTGTTTTTCTATCTTTTGATCGCCAAGATTTCCTAGTACTTCATCTTTATGATCCACATTTTCCACAAACGAGTCCACAGATTCATCTAACTGTTTTGTTGAAGCATGTCTGTTGTTGTAAATATAAAATATATTTTTAGATATCTCCTGCGTAAAGGCTTTTTGTTCATTAATTGTCTTAAGAAGATTTATATTAGCATCATTCTCCTCTGAGACATATTTTGAATAAAAGGCTAAGATAAGGGAGAGTGCAAATATTAATGCGCTGAGGATTTTTATCTTATTCATATGCTTTGTCCTTGTAAATTTCTTCGAGTTCTCTGTCGTTTAAAATTGCGACCTTCATATGTATTATATCAATAATATTATTACGCTTTAACCTGTTTAAAACACGAGAGAGTGTGGCGGGTTGAATATGCAGCATCAGAGATATCTCATGACGTTTGAGTTTATTAAACATTTCTAAGTCCTCATGAAGCATCATACTGACTTTAGAAACAGCATCAAAAAGAAATTCTCTGTTTATCAGTGACTGCATCTGCAGAGAACGTTCGATAATGGCATTGGTAAATTCACGGCAGAGTATATTTTTATCTAAAAAGAGCTCTTTAAATTTTTTGTAGTTTATCTGCAGAACTTGAGACTCTTCTACAAAAGCTACATTGGAAAAAGAGTCCAGTGTATTGGCTTGGACATCTGAAATCTCTGAGAGCATCGAACTTTCATACATATAGTAAAGAAATGTTTCATTGTCATGTTTATCTATTTTATACGCTTTTGCCAAACCTTTGACAAGAAAATAGAGATAGGGAGATGTATCTTGTTCATAATATAAAATATACTCTTTTTCATAATTATGCAGTGATGTTATAAAAGCGAGCTGCTCTATCTGTGCTGTATTTAGAGAGTTAAAAAAAACTTGTCGTTTGAGAATGTTTTTAACTGACAAAAGGAACCTATTTAGTGATTAAATTTGTACACTTGTCTTTCGTGATGTCAAATCGAAAAAGCGGCTTCTTTGTTTTAACACTCACATAGACATATGCTGTGTCAATTCCAGCCTGTAGAAATCTTTGAGATGATTGGCATACACCTTCTGTTACAGCTTTTTGCATTCTTTTGTGGTCCTCTTTTTGAATCGCTGCATCACTTTTTGCATCACTGTTTATAGCAAATGTATAAACCAATGTTGTAGCATCATTCTTTACAGAGAGAAGTGTGGTATATTTATCTATTTGTTTTGGAAGGTTTTTTGACATAGCTTGAGCGGCCAACGAAGCAATCTGAATATTTTGTTTTTTCATCTCTTTTTTTGGAAACTCTTGCGTTTGCATCGGCATTGCTTTAGCATATAAAGCAGATGCGACACATAGTAGTAAAGTATATTGTAAAAAGTATTGTTTCATTCTTTATCTCCCTAATTTTGAGAAATTATACACTCTCGTTTATTGTAAAAGAATGATATTTATCAAGAAATATATCTACTTTTTAGGCACTACATACATATTGAAGTAACGGCCTTCAAATTTTGGAGGTTTTTCCATAACTCCGATATCTTCAACCATCGGCCATACCTGTAGAAGAACTTCTTTTGCAGCTTCTGGATGTGCCATCTCACGACCACGTAAAAATACTCTAAATTTTACATGGAATCCTTTTTCAAGAAATTCACGTGCATGTTTTACCTTGTATGCAATGTCATTTTCTGCAATTTTCACAGAAAGCTTAATCTCTTTAACAACAATTTTTACTTGGTTTTTACGCTGTTCTTTGAGTTTTTTCTCTTCTTGGTATCTAAACTTACCATAATCCATAATCTTAGCAACTGGTGGTTTTGCGCCTGGTGCAATGAGAACTAAGTCTAATCCTAACTCATTTGCTTTTGTCATAGCTTCATCAGTTGAAATAATCCCTAAAGATTCTCCACCATCTATATTACATCTTACTTCAGGAACACGGATGTCATCATTCATGATAACGCGGTCTTTGTTTTTACTCAAAAATTTACCTCATTTATTTTAGTTTGTATGAATGCGAGGAAATCCTCTTCACTCATGTTGTACTGCTCACGTGTACGTCTATCACGAATTGCTACAGTTTTATTTACTATCTCTTCATCTCCAATGATAACTATCATAGGAACACGAGTTTTTTCTGCAGTTCTAATTCTTTTATTTAAAGAATCATTCTTCGCGTAGATTTCACTATCGGCATTAATATCGATAAGTTTATCTGATAAAAGCTTAGCATATTCTTTATGTGTCTCTGCAACAGGAACGATTGCTATCTGTGTGGGAGCGATAAACATAGGAAATTCTCCTGCATAATGCTCAGTTAAAATCCCGATAAAACGCTCGAATGAGCCGAGTATTGCACGGTGAATCATGACAGGTTGGATCTTATCATTCTCTTCACTATTATATTCAAGTTTAAATCTCTCCGGGAGATTAAAATCAAGCTGAATTGTTCCACACTGCCACTCACGACCGATGGCATCTGTGATTTTGATGTCGATTTTTGGACCGTAAAAAGCACCACCACCCTCATCAATCTCGTATGCTAATTGATTTGTATCCATAGCATTTTTTAGTGCCTGTGTAGAAATTTCCCACACTTTATCATCACCAACAGCTTTCTCAGGTTTTGTGGATATCATCATTTTATAATCAAAATCAAAAGTTGTCATAATTTTGTCAACAAAATCAACCACTTCTATAATCTGCTCTTCAATCTGATCTGCACGACAAAAAATATGTGCATCATCCTGCGTAAATTCGCGAACACGGAAAAGCCCGTGCAGTGCACCTGTCAATTCATGGCGGTGAACAACACCGTACTCAAAGTATTTAATAGGAAGGTCACGATAAGAGTGAAGCTCATCTTCATAAACTTTAATATGCCCAACACAGTTCATCGGTTTTACACCAAACTCTAGCTCATCAATATGCGTAAAGTACATATTCTCACCATAGTTTTGGTAGTGTCCTGAAGTTTTCCAAAGGTCTGAACGCAGCATCTCAGGTCCACGAACCGGCTCATAACCACGTTTTCTGTGTGCTTTAAAAAGTAGAGATTCTAAACGTGCACGCAGACGACCACCTGCAGGAAGCCAGATAGGAAAACCAGCACCCACTTCTTCACGGAAAGTAAAGAGTTTCATCTCATTTCCAATTTTACGGTGATCACGTTTTTCTGCTTCAGCAAGCATTGTCATATGCTCTTTGAGTGCTTCTTTTGTTGCAAATGCTATACCATATATACGCGTCAGCATCTCATTTTTAGAGTCGCCTCCAAGGTAAGCACCAGAAATCTTTGTCAGCTTAAAGTAACGGATAAGCCCGATGTTCGGTAAATGCGGTCCACGGCAAAGGTCTTCAAATTCACCTTGTTTATAAATACTAACCGTTTCACTCGGAATTCTTTTCATCACTTCAAGTTTTAAATGATCATCTTTAAATTTCTCTTTTGCCTCATCCATAGTAATTTCATACTTTTCTATTGGATACTTTTTCTTGGCAAAGGAGAGCATTTGCTTTTCAATTTTCTTTAAATCACCCGCACCAATTTCAGTAGATGTTTTAAAATCATAGTAAAAACCCTCTTTAACAACAGGTCCTACATAAAATTCAGCATCAGGATAAAGAGACTTAATAGCCTGAGCCATAAGGTGAGCTGTTGAATGGCGTAAAACTTCTAAAGAGTCAGGAGAGTTGTCTAGATGAATCTGTTCTCCTTCAAAACCAAGCTCCTGCGCAGTTTGCAAGTCAACAATCTCACCATCTTTTTTTATAGCAATTTCATTCAAAATATATATTCCTCTTCTTATAATTCTGTTTTAAGTACAGCACCGTTGGATGCATTGGACACAAGCAGTTGATAACGTTTCAACCATTTTGATTTGACTTCATTTTTGTATGGTTTGTAGTGGTCTTTTCTGTTTGCAAGCTCTTCGCCATCTACATTGAGCCGTAAAATATGTTTATCAACATCAAGTTCTATCTCGTCACCATCTTCGATGAGTGCTATAAGCCCGCCTTCAGCTGCTTCAGGAGAAACATGCCCAATGGAAGCACCTTTTGTAGCACCAGAAAAACGTCCATCAGTAATAAGCGCAACGCTCTCACCAAGTCCCATACCTTGAATAAGTGCCGTAGGAGCAAGCATCTCTTGCATACCCGGACCACCTTTAGGACCTTCGTAACGAATGACAACCACACTGCCCGGCTTGACTTTTTTACCCATAATACCCGCAATAGCTTCCGGCTGAGAGTTAAAACAAATAGCTGTCCCTTTAAAGTGTCTCATACTGTCAACAATTCCTGCTGCTTTAATGACAGCACCCTCAGTTGCAAGATTTCCAAAAAGGATTGAAAGACCACCAACAGGTGAGTATGCATTTTCATTTGTATGAATAATAGTCTCATCCAAAATTTTTGCATCTTTAATGCGCTCACCTATTGTTTCACCGGTAATTGTCAAGGCATCAAGATTTAAAATATCTCCTCTGCGTGAGACTTCATGCATAACAGCATTCACGCCGCCGGCATCATCAATATCTTTCATATGAACAGTTGTTAATGATGGAGAAATCTTAGCGATATGTGCTACTTTTTCTGCAATAGCATTAATGTTTTCTATGTGAAAATCAACATCAGCCTCTTTGGCAATTGCTAACATGTGCAGTACTGTATTTGAGCTTCCACCCATCGCCATATCTACCGTAAATGCATTGTTTACGGCTTTTGCATTTAAAATATTTTTAAAATTATACTTTTCGTTATCTTCCATTTTTGCAAGTTCGACAATGCGTTTTGCAGCCTTTTTAACCATCTCTATACGCTCAGGAGTCATCGCTAGAACTGTACCGTTACCCGGTAGTGCAATTCCCATCGCTTCACATAAAGTATTCATAGAGTTGGCTGTAAACATACCTGAACAGCTACCTCCTGAAGGGCATGCTTCACACTCTATCTCATGCAGTTCTTCCGCACTCATTTTGCCCTCATTAAACTCTCCAACCGCCTCAAAAGCAGTAGAAAGGTCAATAGGTGTTCCATCTTTTTTATGTCCAGCAGGCATTGGTCCGCCGGAAACGAAGATAGTAGGAACATTTACACGAAGTGCTCCCATTATCATTCCCGGTACAATTTTGTCACAGTTAGGAATACAGATCATTGCATCAAGCTTATGTGCATTCATCACCGTCTCAATAGAATCTGCAATAATCTCACGTGAGGGGAGTGAATAGAGCATACCGTCATGTCCCATAGCAATCCCGTCATCTACACCAATAGTGTTAAATACAAAAGGAACCCCACCCGCTTCACGGATAGCCTCTTTTACAATCTCACCATATTCATGAAGAAAAAAGTGCCCTGGAATGATGTCAATATAAGAGTTTGCAATCCCAATAAATGGTTTGTCAAAATCTTCATCTTTTAAACCTGTTGCACGCAACAGTGAACGGTGCGGTGCTTTGTCAAAACCTTTTTTAATGATGTCACTTCGCATAGATATTCCTTAATTTTAAACATAATTACTTTATTTGGATGGAATTATAGCATTTTTTTGCTATTTTTAGCTAAAAGCTCTTTACAAATAAAAAATAAATCGCTATAATTCCGGCTCACTTACAGATAGTAAGATGAAAATGCGGGAATAGCTCAGTGGTAGAGCACAACCTTGCCAAGGTTGGGGTCGCGAGTTCGAACCTCGTTTCCCGCTCCATAAATTATTATTGTAAACTGTGAATTCATTCATTATGCCCGGGTGGCGAAATTGGTAGACGCAGGGGACTTAAAATCCCCCGGTAGCAATACTGTGCCGGTTCGAGTCCGGCCCCGGGCACCATTGATTGATAA
>JALUWT010000046.1 GCA_027019325.1 Sulfurimonas sp. | reverse complement strand
TAATTATTTGTCTATTAGTGTAATAGCATGGAGCTTTAAATCCCCTTTTTATCAACATTTGTGTAAAATACGCGTATTAAAATTACTCAAAGGCGCAACACAATGAGCGGATATATGATTTTTTCTGGTACCTCAAACCCTGAACTCTCTGAAGAGATAGCAAAATATTTGGAAATGCCTCTTTCTAAAGCAGAGATTAACCGTTTTTCAGATGGTGAAATCAATGTAAAAATTGCAGAGTCTGTACGTGGTAAAGATGTCTTTATCATCCAGCCTACCTCTGCACCAGCCAATGGAAACTTGATGGAACTGCTTATTATGACTGATGCATTGAAGCGTTCTTCTGCCAAGTCCATTACCGCGGTAGTACCATACTACGGCTATGCAAGACAGGACAGAAAAGCTGCACCAAGAGTACCAATCACCGCGAAGCTTGTAGCAAACCTTATGGAGACAGCAGGTATTACACGTATGGTCACAGTTGACCTACACGCATCACAGATACAAGGGTTTTTCGACATCCCTGTAGATAACCTTTATGGGGCTATCTTGTTTATGGACTACATCAAGTCTAAAAACTTTGCAAATCCGGTCATTGCCTCTCCCGATATCGGTGGGGTTGCACGTGCTAGATACTTTGCTAAGAAACTGGGTCTAGATATGATTATTGTTGATAAGCGTCGTGAAAAAGCCAATGAATCAGAAGTAATGAATATCATCGGTGATGTTGAAGGTAAAGATGTGATTCTCATCGATGACATGATAGACACAGCGGGGACTATGACACATGGTGCACAGGCATTGAAAGATTTGGGTGCGACATCAGTTATGGCATGTTGTACACACCCTGTACTCTCGGGTCCTGCGTATGAGCGTATTGAAAATGGTGCATTGGATGAGTTGGTTGTAGCCAACACTATTCCAATGGCAAAAAGCTCTAAGAAGATTAAGATGCTCTCTACGGCTTCCATGCTTGGTGAAGTGATACGAAGAGTCAATAATAATGAGAGTGTGAATTCACTTTTTGAAAGCAACTCGTAAAATTTGTAGGGTGGGTTTTCTAACCCATCTTAAATTTTAATATTTTGGTGGGTAAGAATACCCACCCTACAGGAAACAAATTGACACATAAAGTACCACAGAAGAACATACGTAACTTCTCTATCATCGCGCACATTGACCATGGGAAGTCTACTTTGGCAGACCGTATCATACAAGAGTGTGGGGCAGTGACAGACCGTCAGATGTCTGCTCAGGTGATGGATACGATGGACATTGAAAAAGAACGTGGTATTACCATTAAGGCACAGTCTGTACGTTTGGACTATATAAAAGATGGCGAACCTTACATTCTTAACCTCATTGACACCCCAGGTCACGTAGATTTTTCTTATGAAGTGAGTCGTTCTTTGGCTTCCAGTGATGGCGCACTGCTTATCGTAGATGCCGCTCAGGGAGTAGAGGCACAGACTATTGCCAATGTTTATATCGCTATAGAAAATGACCTTGAGTTACTCCCTGTAGTGAACAAGATTGACCTCCCAGCTGCTGATCCAGATAGAGTTCTTACTGAACTTGAAGAAGCCATAGGCATCGATGCCACAGAACACAACCTTGTTTCAGCGAAAACGGGGCTAGGTGTAGCTGAGCTTGTAGACAGCATCGTTGAACGTGTGCCTGCTCCTGTAGGTGATGACAGCGCACCGCTTAAAGCACTCATCTATGATTCATGGTTTGACAATTATTTGGGTGCACTGGCACTTGTACGCGTCTTTGATGGTAAAATCATCAAAGGTCAGATGGCAAAAGTGATGGGAACCAAAGATGAACATCAAGTACTTAACCTCATGTACCCAAACCCTATCGCACCTGTAAAAACAGATGAGATTCGTACAGGAGAGATAGGCATCGTAGTCATGGGACTAAAAACCGTTGACTCTCTTAAAGTGGGTGATACGATTACAGACTCTAAAAATCCTACTTCATCGCCTATTGATGGGTTTGAACCTGCAAAACCTTTTGTATTTGCAGGTATCTACCCGATAGAGACAGACCGTTTTGAAGACCTGCGTGATGCACTGAATAAACTGAAACTCAATGACTCTTCACTCTCTTTTGAGCCAGAAAGTTCTATGGCACTTGGTTCTGGATTTAGAACAGGTTTCTTGGGTATGTTACATATGGAAGTCATTAAAGAGCGTTTGGAGCGTGAGTTTAACCTAGAACTCATTGCTACAGCACCAACGGTTGTCTATAGAGTTGAGCAGACAAACGGTGAAGAAGTAGTCATTCAAAACCCTTCTGAACTTCCAGAGCCACAGCGTATAGATAAAATTTTTGAGCCCTATGTGAAGGCGACTATCTTGACACCACAAGAGTACTTGGGTAACCTTATTAAGTTACTAAACGACCGTCGTGGTGTACAGATAAAGATGGATTACCTCAATGAGACACGTGTCCTTTTGGAGTATGACATTCCTATGAATGAGATAGTGATGGACTTTTATGATAAGTTGAAGTCTATTACCAAAGGGTATGCAAGTTTTGACTATGAGCCTGTGGGCTTTAGAGAGGGTGATTTGGTGAAGCTTGACATCCGTGTGGCTGGTGATGTGGTAGATTCACTCTCTATCATCGTACCTCGTGATAAGGCTCGAACTCGTGGACTTGCTTTTGTGGCACAACTCAAAGAGCTCATACCAAGACAACTCTTTGAAGTAGCCATTCAAGCGAGCATAGGAAATGAAGTTATCGCACGTTCTAACGTGAAATCTATGGGTAAAAATGTAACTGCGAAGTGTTATGGTGGAGACATCACCCGTAAGCGTAAACTTTTAGAGAAGCAAAAAGCAGGGAAGAAGCGTATGAAGTCCATCGGTAAGGTGCAAGTCCCACAAGAGGCATTTATGGCTGTACTGAAGTTGGATAGCTAGATTATG
>JALUWT010000045.1 GCA_027019325.1 Sulfurimonas sp. | reverse complement strand
CTTTTGGCCCATCAGGCGTAATTCCTAAGTCAAATCCATCTTTTAAACTTTTAATCGCCTGTAAAAGTGCACGTGCACCATTACGTCGACTTGAACCTCTTACAGTACTAAAACCAAAATATTGTAATGTTTTTGCAATGAGCGTTCCATCAAAATGATCTGAAATAAGAAGTTTAACACGAGGGACATCTCTATATTTCAAATAAGCATAAGGAATCATCAGTAATTCCCCATGCCAACAAGCCATTATAAAATTTTGATCAGACAATAGTTGAGGAGCATGAAAAACTTTTTTATTTGTAACATAAAGTATTTTTATTAAAAAATAACCTATTATAGGTAAAAAATTAAGTGCAAGTTTACGGCTTAACTTTTTAAGCAACTATCTCACCTGTTAAAATAGTTCTGCCTATAGCCGTTATCTTCACATCTTTAAATTCGCCAAGAAGCTCTTCGGAGCCTTTTACCTTCACGACAAAGTTGTTGTCTGTTCTACCGGCGACATAGCCGTTCGTATGCAGGTCTTCAAAGTAAACAGTATATATCTTATCTAATTGTTGTGCATTTTTTTCATCAAGTATTGCAGTATTGAGTGCCTGCAGATACGAAAGTCTCTCCGATGCTGTTTCCGGTTCTACTGCATTGGTAAAATGTTCCGCTTCTGTCTCAGGGCGGGGAGAGTACTTAAACGAAAAAATCTGATCAAAGCGAACCTGCTTCATCACATCTATGGTATCTTCAAAATCTGCATCACTCTCTCCTGGAAAGGCGACAATAATATCAGTAGAGATACTTACCTGCGGACACATTGCACGCAGTTTTTCCACACGGTTTAAAAACCACTCTTTGGAATAACCCCGTTTCATCTCACGCAGCACCTTTGTGCTTCCGCTCTGCAGCGGCATGTGCATTGATTTACATATTTTAGGATTATTTGCGAACTCTTCAATAAACTCATCATCCATATGAAAAGGGTGCGGTGAAGTAAAGCGAATGCGCTCTAAGCCTTCTATTTTTGATAAACGGCGCAAGAGTTCTGTAAAGTTTACTTTCTCATGTTCACTTGATGAAAAACGGCGTCCATAATTGTTGACATTCTGCCCAAGTAAAAACATCTCTTTTGCCCCTCGCTCAACAGCTTTTCTCGCCTCGTTTATAATTAAATCATCCGGAATGGAAATTTCATCACCGCGTGTTTTTGGAACGATACAAAAGGTACACTGTTTGTCACAGCCGATGGAGATGTTGATGTAAGCTTTGTAGGGGGATGTTCGAAAATCATCAAAAGCAAACTCGCTCTCATCATAGTTAATGTCAACTTCTACAGCCTTATCTCTGTGCAGTACTTCGGCAATTTTTGAGACATTTCGAGCACCAAGAACAAAACTGACATAAGGAGCGCGTTTAATGATCTCTTCACCGAGATGAGAAGCTGTACAGCCGCACACACCGATTTTGGCACCCTCTTTTTTCTTTTTGTTAAAGACACCGAGTTCTGAAAAGAGTTTCGCTACCGGCTTTTCTCTTACAGAACATGTATTTATCAAAATCAGGTCAGCAGATTTAAAATCATCAGTAGTTTCATAGCCCTCTTTCTCTTTAAGAGCTGCTATCATATGCTCTGAGTCGCGAGAGTTCATAGCACAGCCTAATGTTTCAATAAATAACTTTTTACTCATAAAACTTCCGCTTAGCTCATTATGTGAACTTGGTACATGTAGTCATTGTCTGACAAACCGTACTTTACTTCGTTCATATAAAAACTTTTACCCTGCTCTTCAAAATGGTCCTGAAGTGCGAGTAAATCTTTATGAGAGTTTTCTCTGTCAAAATAAAAAATGATACTGTCATCTTTTGCAACGGCAGCTTCAATCTTTGCTAAATCAACTTTTTTGGGTTTTGCATCCACATCTGTTCTTGCTATTTTTAAATCCATAATGTTTCCTTATTAAAAGTTTTGCATTATACTTAAAATCTACTAAAACTTGGATTAAGGGCACCTCTAAAAACCCTAGTAACTCTCATCTTTTTTTTCTTCCCTCTGCGAGCTACTAGGTGCCCTTAAGAAAAATTTGTGTATAATTTTATACTTCGATTAAGAAATCCCCACAATTACATTTATTATTGTCAAAAAGATTTCTTACCAAAAAGGAACAATTATGGAAAAAATATTAGACATTGCAGAAGCAATAGGACACGAAAAAGGGCTACAGCCGGAGAAAGTGCTTGAAGCACTCAAAATTGCATTTGTTCAAACAGCAAAAAGAGTTATAAACCAAAACTACGCTTTTGAAGCGATGATAGATGAAGAGACAAAAAACATCAAAATCGTACAGACAATTACTGTTGTTGCAGATGATGATGAAAGACTACTAGATGAAGAGACGGCTCCTGCATACATCTCCCTCACAGAGGCAAGAGAGTATGATGATCAGGTAGAGTTAGGAGACCAACTTCAAATCGATCACGACTTGGAAGATTACGGAAGAACTGCTGCCTCGAGTTTGCACCGTGAAATAGAGTACCACATCCAAAGACTTGTCGAAGATGAAGTCTATAACAAGTACAAATCAAAAGTCGGTACACTTGTAAGCGGTCGTGTAACACGTGTCGATGCACAAAACGCAACGTACATTGAAGTAGATGAGATTCGCGCAGTACTTCCTATGAAAAGCCGTATAAAAGGCGAAATATTTGAAGTGGGTGACCACATAAAAGCTGTTGTCCGCCGCGTAAACATGGACAAAGAGCATGGAATTCAAATTGAACTCTCACGTACATCTCCAAAATTTCTAGAAGCACTTTTAGAACTTGAAGTTCCTGAAATCGCAGAGGGCACTGTCATCATTGAAAAATCTGCTCGTATTCCAGGTGAACGTGCAAAAGTAGCCATACTAAGCACACACCCTCAAGTAGATGCTGTTGGTGCTACTGTCGGTGTAAAAGGTGTTCGTATCAATGCCGTGAGTGAAGAGCTCATTGGTGAGAACATCGACTGTATTGAGTACACAAACATTCCTGAACTTTTCGTCTCACGTACGATGAGTCCGGCTATTATCTCTCATGTTGAGATTGTAAAAAATGAAGAGGGAGAGAATGAAAAAGCCATCATCACACTTCCTGCCGATCAAAAATCTAAAGCAATCGGAAAAAGCGGTATCAACATCCGTTTGGCTTCTATGCTTACAGGTATGCAGATAGAACTGGTAGAGACAGATTCAGTAACCAATGAAAATGGTGAGATAGAAGAGAAAAAAGATAGTGTAGATGCACTAGAAGCGCTGTTTAACTAATTTATATACTAATATGAGCAAAGCCCATATTAGCAGCAGGGACATATCTGTCCCTACAACCCCCTAAAGCTACAACAAAACAAGTTTGTTGAGATAGCAATACTAACCTCTTTCTACATAAGGATTAAGCCTTAGTAAAATTAAATCCGCAAACATATTTCCAAGCAGTGTCAAGAACGCTGTAATCATCAAAATTCCCATAATTATGGGGTAGTCGCGTGAGAGCGCTGAGATGTAAAAAAGCTGTCCCATTCCCTCAATTCCAAATATAGACTCCAAAATGACACTTCCTCCAATAAGCCCCGGCAGAGACAAACCCAACAGTGTAATAATCGGTGGCATTAGGTTTGGCAGGATGTAATAACGCAGCAGTTCTTTCTCTTGTATGCCGCGTGAGCGTGCAAAATAGTAATAATCACTTTTGAGTATCTCTAAGGTAAGTGATCGAATGTAGATTATCATACTGCCAAGTCCTACAAATATCATGACAGAAATCGGCAGTGTCACATGCCAAGCCATGTCAAGATAATTTGCGATGCCCTCTTTTGCTTCAATGGAGTGCAGCCCGGCAATAGGAAAGAGTTTGAGTTTTATAGCAAATAAGATGATAAAAAGCAGTGCCAGGTAAAATGAAGGCATAGAAAAAGAGACTAAAGAGAGTTGACGGATGATGTAGTCAGACTTTTTTTCATATTTTAGTGCCGCTTTGATGCCAAGCCACAGAGAAAGTACAAATACAGAAACCAAAGCGATGGCGTTCATCCAAAGCGTAATCGGCAGACGTTTAAGTATTTCAGAGCCGACATCCTGTCCGCTGACAAATGAGATGCCGAAGTTGAGTGTCACAAGATTTTTTATCCAATCTACATACTGCATAAAGAGCGGTTTATCAAGTCCATAGACAGCTTTGAGCTTTGCGATGGCCTCTTTTGTCATATTCGGATTGAGCTCACCTGCTCCAAAAAAGCTGTTTGGTGCTGCGTGAATTGCTAAAAAAGAGATGATGGAAATAAGCAGCAACATAAAAAGTATGTATGATAGTTTTTTAATAAAGAGTGTCATGAAAATATTATAACATAAAAGAAATTTTGAAAGTTATGAAATGTGGGGAAACTAACTCCCGTGAGGGAATTAGTTAAAGTTAAACTTTTAGTTTTGACTAGAAGTTTAGTGTTAGGTATGCTTGGATAATGTTATAAGCAGCACCTTTATCAGTTGTAGTTTTTTTATTTTGATCATCAGCTTTAGTATAAATATATGCTAAAGTTGCATTTAATGGACCAAAGTCTTTACCAGCAGTTGCAGTAAATTCTTTCATATCAGCACGCTCAGTAGTTCCGCCATTTTTACTAGAATTAGTTTGTGTATAATAAGCACCTAAATCAATACC
Source organism: Sulfurimonas sp. (assembly GCA_027019325.1). Classification (GTDB taxonomy): domain Bacteria; phylum Campylobacterota; class Campylobacteria; order Campylobacterales; family Sulfurimonadaceae; genus Sulfurimonas. The sequence continues at coordinate 12,316 of JALUWT010000045.1, read as the reverse complement.
AGCAGCTTTACCAGTTGCTGTAACATTCCATGCAGAAGTATCAGCACGAGTTACATAACCATAGTTCCACCATGCTTCAGTATATAATTTAGATTCTGCACTATCGCTACCTGGAGCACTAAAAGTTGCAAGGTTCTGACCAGCTTGTAAGCCAAATCCAGATTTAGTCTCTTTTCCTGTTTGAGAATATGCTACGCTTAAAGCTACAACATCTTTCATTTCATAACCAAGTTTAAATGCATATGCATCATTGCTTGAATTAGCTGTAATTGGTAAATCTAAACTTTTATTGTAGTTAACTTTAGTATATTGAGCACCAGCTATGATACCTTCCATTGCTACATCAGCTTGTAACCAAAATGCATTAAGAAATTGAGGTGCATCATAGTACCATGCTTGCGCTGTTAATGGCTTCCAAGAGTTATTTACAACACCTGCAGCATATGCACCATGATAAAATTGAGAAAATGTAGTTTGACCACTTATCCCTTGCACTCTATTCGCAATACCAACACCTGGGATTGGAAAAGTAGTACCATTTCCAAATGTTGTATTAATACCTGAGTTACCATTAGAACCACCAACATATGCACCAACTAAAGTAGTATCAGGGATATCTTGGTTAATTACAACAGCAGCTTCAAAAGTATTTTTAGCAATTGACCAATTCTCAGTAAACACTAACGGAGTATCTAATTCCATACGACCAATCTTACCAGTAGTCTTACCAACAGTAGCAGCTACCCATGCCTCATCTACAATCCATGAATCAGATACACCATTTGTACCTTCCCATACATTGTTAACAAGTTGTCCCTGAAGACCAAGAGTACTTAAAACTGTAGTATGTACGCCAGCAGAAACATTTTTAGTTAAGTCTGCAGTAATTCCTAAACCTAAAGCAGCTTGACCAGCAGCACCTTTCGCACCAAACAAACTATTGTCAGTCTTAGTACCTGGTGTACTATAAGAGTTGTCAGCTGTTGAATAATAAAGTTTCGCATTACCACTTGTTTTAACATTATCAAGAGCAAACGCACTTGAACCAATTAGTAGCGCCGCCACTAAACTCATTTTTGTAAATTTCATATATTCTCCTTATCTTTTTACAAATTTCAAATGCAGTATAACATAAATTACTCTTAACTTTACATAAATCTGACCCTATTTTTCATTTTTTTAGCTATAATTCCCATATGAAACAACTAATTATAATATCACCACTCATAATCACGGCCTTTTTGCTTAATAGCTGTGCATCTTCAACAACAGAAGTTGCTCCGTCACAGAACTCTGCACTCAACAGCATAAGTAAATCGAATGCTTCAACAAAAAAAGAGGGAGCTATGCAAAAGTCTCTTGACTCGTGGTTACACGATGATTGGGAGCCGACAGTCAGCAAAGACAAAGAGATTCAAAAGAGGTATATGAAAGAGGAAAAAGTTCAAGAAAATGTCAAACCTTCAGTCAAAGAGACTCAAGAGTCACATTTTGTTGATAAAGAGAATAAAAACTTCACTATTCAAGAGTATGTAGACAAAGCTTCTGCCTATATGAAAGCAAAACCCAATGACTACAACAGCTCTAATGTTAAAAAATTAGAGTCTATGCCTATCATTGGAAAGTAAGTTTTATTTAGCGTCCCACGCAAGAACAGTTTTACCCTCATCATTGGTAGTAGCTGCTGCCATACCCATAACATTGTATCCATTGTCAACATAATGCACTTCACCTGTAACACCTGAGCTTAAATCACTCAGCAGATACATCGCAGAGTTTCCAACCTGTTCTATCGTTACATTTTTCTTCAGTGGTGCATTGATTGCATTCCATTTAAGTATTTGAGAAAAATCACCGATGCCTGCTGCAGCTAAAGTTTTAATAGGGCCTGCAGAGATAGCATTCACACGCTGCCCTTTTGCGCCCAAATCTACTGCCATATAACGTACTGTAGATTCTAAAGCTGCTTTTGCTACACCCATTACATTATAGTTCACTATATATTTTGGACCACCAAGATAAGAGAGTGTGAGTATTGAAGCATCATCACTCAGCACTGATTCTAAACGGTTTGTCAAATCGATGAGAGAGTATACGGAGATATCCATCGCAATTTGAAAAGCACTCTTGCTTGTTTTTATAAAAGGTTCACTAAGTGCCTCTTTTGGAGCGAATGCAACAGAGTGTACCAAAAAGTCAATCTTACCAAAATCTTTTTCTATCTTTGCAGCGATGCCTGCCATATGCTCTTCATTACTTACATCAAGCTCATAAACATATTCGCTTCCAAAAGCTTTAGCAATCGGCTCAACTCTCTTTTTAAGTGCATCATTGAGGTATGTAAATGCCATCTCAGCACCCTGTTCGTGACACGCTTTTGCGATGCCGTATGCTATTGATTTATTATTTGCCAGTCCTACTATGAGACCACGCTTCCCTTTCATTATCATCCTACTTCTCCTTTAATTGTAATTCATCTGCATATGCTATCATCGTACAAAAATGCTCTGCGTACAGAGCGGCACTGCCGACAAGCACACCATCTACATTTTTAACACGCAGTACATCTTTTATGTTGTTTACTTTCACACTGCCACCATACAAAAGTGGTGCAGGTGATTTTTGCTTCAGCTGGGTATGAATCTCTTGGATATCTTCAAGTGTCGGCGTGAGCCCTGTTCCTATGGCCCAAACCGGCTCATAGGCGATTATGAGATTTTCATAATTTGTATCAATGCCTTCATACTGCGCAGAGATGTACTCTAATGTCGCATCTTTACCGGCTTCACGTTTCTCTTTTGGCTCGCCGACACAGTAGACTATTTTAAAACCCTGCTCTTTAAAGTAGTGAAACTTTTGAGCAATGAATTCCTGTGTTTCACCCAGAACATGGCGTCTCTCACTATGCCCTATGAGTATGGTTTTTATGCTAAACTCTTCAAGCTGCTCCAAACCTATTTCACCGGTAAAAGCACCCTTAACTGTCGGGTAAGCATTTTGAGTGCCTACTTCTACTTTTGTCTCAAAGCTGTCAAGTGATGATATTGCAGGGAAAACTAAAACTTCTTGCTTACTCTGTTTTGCACATTTGTCTACCTCTTCTATATATAAAGCTGTATCGTGACGTGTCAAGTTTGTTTTTAAATTTGCTGCAATAATCATTCTCTCTCCTACTCTTTTTCTGTTTTTGGTACCATTAAAGGTTCTACTCCAGGAAGGACCTTGCCTTCAAGCAGTTCTAAAGATGCCCCGCCGCCGGTTGAGATGAAACTCATGTCATCATCAACACCTACACGTTGCACAAGGTCTGCCGTATCTCCACCGCCTACAACAGTTGTTGAGTAACTGTCTGCAACAAAGTGGGCTATTTTTGAAGAACCGCGTGCAAATTTGTCCATCTCATAAACACCCATAGGGCCATTCCATAAAATAGTCTGCACATCATTGAGCCCTTCGCGGTAGAGTCGTACCGTTGCAGGTCCAATGTCTAGTCCCATCCACTCATCTGGTATCTCTTGGGCAGTTACGATTTTACTGACAGAATCTTCTGAAAATGTTTGCGCCGCAACCACATCAATAGGCAAATAAAATTTCACGCCGAGTTTCTTTGCCTCATCCATAATCTTTTGTGCCTCTTCCAAGAGTTCATCTTCAACCAAAGAAGCCCCTATTTCGTAACCCATCTGTTTTAAAAATGTAAATGCCATACCGCCGCCGATAAATACTTTGTCGACTTTTGGAAGCAGATTTACAAGGGCTTCAAGCTTTCCTGAAACTTTACTTCCACCAACAATTACAGCAAAAGGGCGTACAGGACTACCCATAAGTTTTCCAAAATATTGCACTTCACGTTCAAGTAAAAATCCTGCCGCTTTATGTTTAGTGTCAAAAAACTTTGTAATGCCATGAACAGAAGCGTGTGCACGGTGGCTTACTCCAAAGGCGTCATTGACGTAAAACTCAGCCATGGAAGCGAGCTTGCGTGAGAGTTCTGCATCATCTTTTGTCTCGCCTGGTTCAAAACGCAGGTTTTCCAAAAGTAGAACTTCATGCCGCGGCAAATCTGCTGCAAGTTTTAGTGTTGCATCATCGACTATGCCGGGTGCCAACTCTACATGACGCTTTAGAAGCTGTTGCAGTCTTCTAGCAACTGGAGCAAGCGAGTACTTCTCAACAACCTCACCTTTTGGACGCCCTAAGTGTGATGCCAAAATAACAGCACAATCTAAATCTAAACAGTAGTTTATCGTCGAGATAGCAGAGCGGATGCGTCTATCATCGGATATGTTACCAAATTCATCCATTGGGACATTAAAATCACAGCGAATAAATACTTTTTTATTCGCCAAATCTAACTTTTTTAAGTGCAGTAGTTCCAAATTGTTTTCCTATTTTGAGATATGTAGAGCCATGTCGATAAGGCGTGTTGAGTAACCCCACTCGTTATCATACCATGCCATTACTTTTATCATATCACCGCCGATGACCTGCGTGAGGTCTTCTGCCACAATTGAACTGTACGCACACCCTACGAAGTCTTGAGAAACTCTCATCTCTTTGTCGACAAGTAAAAGCCCTTTGAGTCTACCCTCTGCGGCTTTATTAAATGCAGCATTAACTTCCTCTTTTGTTGTTCCTTTTTTGACAATTACATTTAAGTCAACCATAGAGACATCCGGAGTCGGAACGCGGACAGATTGACCGTGAAGTCTGCCTTCAAGCTGTGGCAGCACCAGGCTAATAGCTTTTGCAGCACCTGTCGTTGTTGGAATCATATTGATAGCACCTGCACGAGCACGACGCTTGTCTTTTGAGTGTTTGACATCTAAAATATTTTGATCATTTGTATAAGAGTGAATCGTTGTCATCAAACCTTTTTCAATTCCAAAAGCATCATCGAGAACACGTGCTACAGGGCCAAGACAATTTGTTGTACAAGAAGCATTTGAGACGATTTTTTGTCCATCATACTTCTCTTCATTCACACCCAATACAAAGGTCGGTGTAATCTTGTCTTTTGCAGGAGCGGAAAAAAGCACTTTCTCTACACCGTTATCGATGTGAATCTGCGCAGACTCTTGTGTAAGGAAAACACCTGTACACTCTAAAACCATATCTGCACCGCAATCCGCAAATGTAAGATTTTTAGGGTCTCTGTCAGAAAATACTCTGACTTTTTTTCCATCTATGCTTATGTAATTTTCATCAAGCTCTTCTACTTCACTTTTAAAAGTGCCATGAACAGAGTCATTACGTAAAAGGTAAAGCATCATATCCATACTTGCCATATCATTGATAGCCACTATTTCAACATCGTCTCTTGTCGCAGCAATACGAGCAACACAACGACCGATTCTACCAAATCCATTAATTGCTATTTTGAGTGCCATTATATATCCTAATATAAAAATAAATTCGCTTATTTTAGCCAAAATTAGCTATAATTCGCATTAAATGAAAACAGTCGCACTCTATGGTGGTTCCTTTGATCCTCCACACCTCGGTCATGAGGCAGTCGTAAAGGCTTTAGAAAAGTTAGATTTTATAGATGAAATTATAATCATGCCAACTTTTTTAAACCCCTTTAAAGAAAACTTTACAGCCCCTGCAGAGTTACGATTGCACTGGCTTTTAGAGATTTTTTCGGATTACAAAAAAGCAGATGTGAGCTCTTTTGAAGTAGAAAAAAAGAGAAAAGTACCTGCTATAGAAACTGTTCAAGAGCTGCTGAACATATATGACAAAATTTATTTTGTCATCGGTGCGGACAATCTTGAGAGTTTAAAAAAATGGTATAAATATGAAGAGCTTACAAAGCTTGTCACATTTATTGTAGCTACACGCAACGATGTCGAAGTGCCACTGAACTTTATGAAGATTGCTGTTGATGTCAATGTCACTTCTTCAGAATTACGAAAAAAAATGGACAAAACAAAAGTGCCGCAAATATGCGCAGATAACATTATAAAATATTACAAGGAACACAATGCAAAAGAGAATTGAAAAAATAACAGAAACATTAGATACAAACAAAGCAGAAGCAATAGAGGTTTTTGACCTGCGTGAGAAGAATTACTTTGTAGATTATGCGATTATTGCCTCATCACTTGGAAAAAAACACACAACTGCACTTTTAGATCATCTTAAAAATGCTCTTAAACCTGAAGAGACATTCAACAATGTAGATGAGAGCGGCGACTGGGTTGTCGTTGATTTAGGAGACATCCTCATTCACATTATGACACCTGAGTACAGAGTCAAATATGATATGGAGACTTTTTTAAGTGAACTCGGTGCTGGAGACTAAGAACTTTTCTTCTTAGCCTTTGTACTTTTTTTCTTCTTTTTTGATCTTTTCTTCTTTTTCACTACTTTTTTAGATTTCTTCTTTGAAACTTTCTTCTTTGTTCTTTTTTTCTTGCTAACCTTTTTCTTGCTTCGCTTCTTTTTTGTCACTCTTTTTTTTGACTTTTTCTTCGGAGTTTTTTTAACGCTCTTTTTTTTGGTTTTCAGAGGAACAGCTACAGCGGGCAGAGAAGCTTTCTCTTTTGCCAGCGCTTCTTCCTTTTCATACTTCTCTAAAATCTCTTTATAGTTATAAATCGCTTCAACATATTTAACCGGTTCTGCCCCTCTTGCATATCCGTATTTCAGACTTCTGTAGTATTTTTTCTGCGACAAAAGCGGCAGAATGATTTTCATATCACTCCAAATATTTGGATTGAGCCCCAGTCTTGTAGCCAGTTTTTGCGCATCTTTAATATGCCCCATACCTATGTTATACGCTGCGAGTGCAAACTTTAGTCTGTTCTCTCCTTCAACGCCTTTAGGGACAAACTTCATCATCTGGTTTAGGTGTCTGGTACCGCCCACAATGCTCTGCTTCGGATCAAGCCTATTTTTCACACCTAACATCTTTGCTGTTGTTTTTGTCAGCATCATCAATCCGCGAACACCTGTAAAACTTTTAGCTCTTGGGTTCCAGTGTGACTCTTGGTATGAAACAGAAGCAAGCAGTGTCCATGGAATAGAAAAACGTGTGCCAGCCTCTTTAAAGTACTTCTTGTATCTTGGCAATCTTGATTTTATGCGTCTGTAGAAAACTTTTGTATTATAATAATCAAAGAAAAGGACATACGAGTAGTAATGGTCTTTAAGCTGCGTCATTCCTCCTTTTTGGTTAAAATCATTGAGCCATGCATACATATCTGCTTCAAGTTTTTTGGCTTTTTTTGGCAGCAGCCATGCCAGCTGTTCTCGTCCACTGATAGAAAAAGCCAAGGCAATTTCAGGAAAAAATTTTAAATTTAACGCATAGATGTTTGAATCTGCAACAGTACAGTCTATTTGATGTTTTGCTACCATCTCCAAAAGCTCTTCTGTTGAGTAATCCGAACTCGTTGTGAAATTGATATCAAAGCCATCTTGTTGGAGTTTTTTAAGTGTTTCGCTGTAGCTTGTGTCATCCCCTACCATGATGGAGAGTCCCTCAAGATCTTCTACGTCTCTTGGAAATTTTGGACTGCCTAGCATTCCGCGGTTACAAATAACCTGCTCTTGCACTTCAAAATAGGAGGGACCGAAATGGTAAAGTTTTTCTCTACTTGGAGTTTTTGCCAAAGAGGCTGATGTGATATAAATATTTGGATTTTTGCTAAGTTTGAGTGCCTCTTTTACCGTGTGTGCTGGTGTTATGTTCAAATCAGCACCCAAATGTTTGGCATAGGAGTTAAGCAGGTCATACTCAAACCCCTGTGGTCCTTCACTTCCTATATAGTAGGTAGAGGGAGCATTTAAAAGGACAACATTGAGCTTTTTTGTTTTTTTAATTTTATCTAGCAGGGATGCTTTCTCTATACGCTTACCCGGCGTGTAAGCACTGTTAGAGAGCCAGCCAAAAATAAAAAACGATAATGCAAAGAAAATTGCCAAACTCGTATAGAGAAACTTATTCATCATACTAGTTTACACTAGAGTTGCTTATGCGAAAATGAAGCGGTTTACTCCATCTTCATATTCATGTGCTAAAACCTGTCCATGCGCTTTGAGTATAGAATCAACTAGATAGAGTCCTAGCCCAAAACTGTTTTTAGAAGGATTATCTTGCGTAAAGGGTTCAATATAGTACTGTAGAGGATGTTTCAAACACTCCCCTTTGCTCTCAAAACAGAGCTCTTTATCTTCATTGATGAGGATTATAATGTGTGCATCTGTTGAGTATTTCATGGCATTATCTATCATATTTTTAATAGCTGTGGTGTAGAGTCTGTAGTTTGCCTGCATTTTAAAATCTGCCGGCACGTGGACAGTGACACTCTCACGCTCCACCATTGCCATGTCAATAGCACCGTCAATAATATCTACAAGTCTGTACTCGGAAAAATCTTTTTTATTTTTCAGACTTGTCACCTCTTCTATCATAGCAAACTCATTTACAAGAGTCTCAAGACGTTTAAATATCGAACTGAATCGACCTTTTTGCTTATCCGATTCTAACATTTGTGTTGCAATGGTCCCTTTTGCAATCGGTGTTTTTAATTCATGCATCAGATTTCGCAAAAAGAGTGTACGTGAAGCTAAAATATCATTGATCTTTTGCCGTGCATTGTCTAGTTCGTTTGCAACTGCACCAATCTCATCTTCATTTTTTGTTTTAAAAGAGACGTTCATATTTCCTTTTCCATAGAGAGCTATCTTTTTTCGCAGACGGATGAGCGGTCGCATTTTTTGCAGGACTAGCACAAAAGAGAGACTGATAATGAAAAAGATAGTTGTATAAGTATAGAGAATGTTAATGTAACTATAGGGTTCTAAATCATTATCTTTTATAAGAATATCACCATTAGGGGTTTCAATATGAAAATAGATACCACGCTTGTACTCAAGCATTGTTGCGCGAAGATTACTCACCGTATTTTTTGTGTACATCCCTTTTTCGCTAATCATCAGTGAAGTATTGAAGCTTTTAAAACCTTCACGCTTGAGAACTTCACTTTGACGTAATATGCTTTGTTTTGCTTCTTTTTCTTTAATTACTTCCAACTCATATATAGCCAGATTCGCTTCAAGCATAATCTCAGAGCTTTGACGCTGTTGGTGTTCACGATAAATCTGTGTAATTACTGTGTATTTTGTAAAAATATGGTTGATATATTGCTCACGATTAAGCTTGTAGAATTCCCAAAAAATTGCACTTACACTCACTAATGAGACTATAAGTGCAAAGAGTATGGTTATCAATACTGCATGGCGCTTCATCTTATTTTAGAAGTTTATAACCGACACCGCGTACTGACTCTATGAGCGACTTGTCTCCAAGTTTATTTCGGATTCTACCCACCATAACATCAATACTTTTGTTCGAAGAGTCTTCATTGATAGCATTGACATTATGAATGAGATCTTCACGTGAGACGACAAGCCCCTGTTTTGCAATCATGTATGAGAGTATACCAAACTCTGCATTTGTAAGGTCAATATTACGCCCTTTATAAGTAATGATCATTGTTGCTTTGTCACACTTAAAATCACTTTTGTTTTCCGCTTTGGCTTCACTTTTTGCTTCATAACGACGTAGCACTGAGTGAATCCGTGCTTCGAGCTCACGCGGATCATACGGCTTTGGCAGGTAATCATCCGCACCGAGTTCAAGTGCTTTTATTTTGTCTGTCACATCAGAACGTGCACTTGAGATGATGATGGGAATATCTTGACGTTCACGAATAGCTTCACATACTTCAAGCCCGTCCATCCCAGGCAATGTTAAGTCTAAGATGACTAGATTAAAAGGCTCAAGCTTTAAGATACTTACAGCCTTAAAGGGATCATCTTCCGTTATCACTTGAAAATCAAACTGTTCGAGGTACTCTGTCAGTATCTCAGCGAGTTCTAAATCATCTTCTATCATTAATATTTTTTGCATTTTTTTTCCTTAACGCCTATTTTAACAAATATCAACTAATAGTAAGTTAATCTATCCAAATGCCAAAGCAATTCGATATGCAACAAAGGCTAAAACATACGCAACTATAGATGTAAATATAAAGAGATACACTGCGTATTTCCAACTGCCGGCCTCTTTTGCAAAGACTGTAGTTGCAGCCAGACAAGGCAGATAGGTCATAACAACAACAATGAAAGCGACCGCTGATGCAAAAGGAATATGTTCTCGTATATTATTTACCAAAGATTGTGAATTTTCTGTCACATCACCGCCGATGGAGTATAAAACACCCAAGGTCGAGACAACAACTTCTTTGGCAGCGAGTCCAGCCTGTAGTGCGACATTCATTTTCCAGTCAAAACCAAGCGGAGCAAAAAGCGGTTCTGTCAGTTTTCCAACCCTTCCCAAGTAACTCTGTCCAAGTTGCTCTTCAGCCAGCTTGTTTGTTAAAAGAGTTTTTTGCTTCGCATCTACCGCTTTTTCAATTTTCGCCGTATATACTTTTTCAAGCTCTGCACTGTGTGGATAGTTACTCAAAAACCAGATTAGAATCGCTGCACCGGCGATGAAAGTACCCGCTTTTTTCAAATACATAATCGTCTGTGTGAGAACAGTATGCCAAATAAGTTTAAATGTTGGCAGGCGATACTTCGGCATCTCCATAACAAAAGGCTCATCCACTCCTTTAAAAGCCGTAAGCTTTAAAACTTTTGCAAGTATTAAACCAAGAATTGCACCACTAATATAGATAACAAAAAGTACATTGCCGGCCATACCTTGACCAAAAAATGCACCCGCAAAGAGTACATACACGGGGAGTCGCGCCCCGCAAGACATAAAACCGATGATAAAGAGCGTAAGCAGTCTGTCTCTGTCATTTTTAAGTATTCTTGCGGCCATATATGCAGGGATGGAACATCCAAAACCGGTAACAAGAGGAATAAAACTCTGTCCGTGCAATCCAAACTTGTGAAAAAATCCATCGAGTAAAAAAGCTACACGGCTCATATATCCAGTCGTCTCAAGCAGTGCAATACCAATAAAAAGGATGATAATGTTTGGTGTGAAGAGCACAACAGCTCCTACCCCGCCGATAATTCCATCAACAATGAGAGAGCGAATATCTTCGTTGGGAATTGTAGGTGAGATAGTATTGCCAAACCATGTGAAAAATTCAGCTATCCACTCCATAGGTATATTTCCTATAGTGAAAGTCAATTGAAAAAGTCCCCACATAAAAAAGAGAAAAATTGGAATTCCGTAAAGTGGATGAATTAAGATACTGTCTATCTTTTCTGTAAACGTTTTTTGCTCTTTTTTCTGCTCTTTGTAGTGCACCACCTCTGTAACAATCCCTCGATTAAATGCGGCATACTCTTCAGCAAATGCCTCTTTTATGTCATCTGTATCATGATGCAGCTCAATATGTCGTGCCGCTTCTATGAGAATAGGCTGCAGTTCTGTCCATATCGGCTCATCATGCAGTTTTGCATATGTTTTTTTATTGTTCTTAAGAAGATTGATGGCTATATTTCTATAGGAATTTGTTGCTTGAAATTTATGTTTTTCAAGATAAGAGACAATGGTACTAATCTCCTCCTCTACAGCCTCACTAAAGATGAGTTTTGGTTCATTTTTTTCACTTGTATATTTGTTTGTTATAGCTTCAATTAACTCTGCAACACCTGTTTTGGCTGCGGCTGAAACCTTTACACAAGGGATATTTAAAAGTTCAGACATATACGCAGCATTAACATCTATACCCTCTTTCTCAGCTTCATCACTCATGTTGAGCGCTATAATCATTTTTTTGCTCATAGTGAGAAGTTCGGAGGTAAGCTGAAGATTTTTTTCAAGGTTTGTAGAGTCTATAACATTAACGATGATGTCATAATCTTCCGCACACAGATAATCATGCGTCACTCTCTCTTCTATAGTATAGTCTGTAAAGGCATAGGTTCCCGGCAAATCAACAACAGTAAAATGAAAATCTTTATAATCAAAAAGCACTTCTGTTTTGTCAACAGTAACACCTGAAAAATTTCCTACATGCAGGTGTGCATTACTCACAGAGTTAATGAGCATACTCTTGCCTACATTTGGCTGACCTACAAGGGCTACTTTTATATGGTTTGCTATGATCGGACAGGCTTTTTTATCGAGGGTTACACCATTCATATCTCTTGTACCTCTATAAATGCCGCCTCTTCTGCACGCAGTGCTATTCGCATTTTTCCTACTTTTATCTCTATGGTCTTTTTTCTTGGAGCATGTTCAAGCACTTCGAGCTCTACGCCTTTCATGACCCCAAAAGATATAAGACGCTGCTTTAAAGTGCTGCCCGCATGTATTTTCGTCACTTTGATTTTACAC
>JALUWT010000044.1 GCA_027019325.1 Sulfurimonas sp. | reverse complement strand
AGGGAAAACAAGTTTCTCTAAACGTGATACATGACGTAAAGTTGTCATCTTAATTTTACGTTCTGCTTCTGTTGTCAAAGCTTTCATAATCGGAGGCTGGATGATAGGAACCATAGCCATATACGAGTAAGATGCAACCGCAATAGCACCAAGAAGTTCAGGAGCAAGCTTCGTTGCAATAAAGATAGATGTCGGACCATCTGCACCACCAATGATAGAGATAGCTGAAGCTTGTTGCAGAGTAAAATCTACAAAACCAGCTTGGCTAAGTGCAACTGCACCTACAAGTGTTCCAAAGATACCAAACTGAGCAGCACCACCAAGCAGCGCTGTTTTAGGATTTGATAAAAGTGGACCAAAATCTGTCATCGCACCAACACCCATAAAGATGATGATAGGAAAGAGCTCATTGGAGAGACCTGCCTGATAGATTACACCTAGAAATCCATGTGGTCCTGCTATGCCTGCTATGGGAATATTTGCGAGCAAGCCACCAAAAGCAATTGGTAAAAGAAGCAACGGTTCAAAGCCCTTGGCAATAGCAAGCCAAAAGAGTAAGAATGTGACAAGAATCATAATCACACGACCTAAACCTTTGTGAAAATTACTCATAGGCTCACCCGTAGAACTCATCTCATCCGCACGAGGATTGACAAGTGCAACGATACCAGTAGATTCTAAAAATCCTTCTATCATTTCGCTAAAAGGTTTTGCTTTATATGTCTCTTCTTGATGGGTAGAGAGTTTTTGTCCACTCTGCTCATGCTCAGAAGCCATAGCATTCGTAGAGAAAGCAAATGCGAAGAGCATCAATGATGCAAGGAGTTTAATTACAATATTTTTCATTCTGTTATCCTAAGACTGCTACGACTTGACCTTCTACAACTTTATCATTTGTAGCTACATTAATAGACTTGATTACACCGCCTCTTGGTGCAACTACATCAATTTCCATTTTCATAGATTCTAGAATCATGATAACATCACCCTCATTTACGCTCTGACCCGGGTTCGCTACAAGTTTCCAAACATTTCCCGGAAGAAGCGCTTTGATTTCAGTATCATTGTCTGATGCCGCTGGAGCTGCTGTTGGAGCTGCTTGTGCAATACTCTCACCATCAACTGCTGTGACTTGAATATTTGCATCACCCTCTGCTACTTGAACACTAAATTTTTGACCATCTACTACTACTGTATAATTCCCATTACCCATTGAATTTCCTTCTTCACAATCATTTTTCATTTCAGATATTTTACGTACGTTTAATTCGCCTGCACCTTTAAGGAAAGCGATACCTTTTTCATGGCAAGCTGCTGCAATAAAGATATTTTCTTCAGTAATTTCAATATCTTCCTCTTTGAGTCTGTTAATCCAACTCTCTAAAGATTTTTCTGGATCAGCATCTGCCAAATCTAAAGCTTTTTCTGTTGTCGGCTCTAGTTTTAACTGCTCAGAAGCAATTTTAACAATCTCTGCATCCGGTGCAACCGGTGTTTTACCAAAGTAACCAAGAACCATTTTTCCATATCCGGGAGCGATAACTTTCCAAGGACCTTGCATTACATTGTTCAGAGCCTGTTGGAAGTAAAATTGTGAAACTGGTGTTACAGAAGTACCATAACCACCTTTTTCTACAACTTCCTGCATTGCAGCAATAACATCTTGGAATTTATCCATAATGCCATTATCACGCATCATTTGTGTATTTGCTGTCAGTGCACCACCCGGCATTGGAGAGAATGGTATAATTGGAGAAACCATAGTCGCTTCTGGTGGTATAAAGTAATCTTCTAAACACCCCTGAAGCTCTTTTTCATAGGTAAGAATTTTACCAAGTTCTAATCCACCAAGATCAAAATTCATTCCCTTTGTTGCGTGAAGCATTGTAAGAATATCAGGCTGACTTGTTCCACCACTTACCGGGCTCGCAGCCATGTCAATACCATCAACACCTGCTTCAAGAGCCGCCATATATGCAGCTACAGAAACACCTGCAGTTTCATGTGTATGAAGACGAACATGTACATCATCACCTAAAAGTTTTCTAGCCATAGAGATAGTTTCAAAAACTTTTTGAGGATTTGAAGTACCGCTTGCATCTTTAAAACAGATACTGTCATATGGAAGACCACTGTCTAAAATATCACGGAGAGTTTTTTCATAAAGTTCTACTGTATGCGCACCATGGCATCCTGGTGGAAGATCCATCATTGTAACCACTGCTTCATGCTTAAGACCGTAATGCGTAATTCTCTCAGCTGAATACTTCAAGTTTTCAATATCATTGAGTGCATCAAAGTTGCGAATAGTAGTTGTTCCATGCTTTTTAAACATCTTTGCATGTAAATCAATCAACTCTTTTGAACCGGTATCTAACATGACTGTATTAACACCACGAGCCAATGTTTGAAGATTTGCATCTGGTCCTACGATTTTACGAAATTTATCCATCATTTCAAACGCATCTTCTCTTAAATAAAAGTAGAGTGATTGAAATCTTGCTCCCCCACCAAACTCAAAATGATTAATACCTGCCATTTTTGCAGCTTCTACAGCTGGAAAAAAATCATTCATTAGAACACGACCACCAAAAACCGATTGGAAGCCATCTCTAAATGTTGTATCCATTACGTCTATATATTTCTTCTTAGCCATTATAATCCTTAACCTTGTCTATGGTGTGCGATTGCTGCTGTAATCGCGGCAACTATCTTTTTATTGTCTTTTGACGCACCTGCCTGCTGCATTTGCGCACTTGCCTGTGGCTCAGGGAAAAATTTATGTATCACATATGACATTAGATTTATAAATAATATCATTATGATTAAGAATGCGAACACTGTTCCCATTCCTAAAAGCATAAACTTAACTCCCTCTATTACGAGGTTAGTCTCCATAAAATTACCTTTTTTCATAATTTGTGTTCTTAGTATAGTATAAAGATGTTTAAAGAAAGTTTTTCTTTTCTTGAATCTTTTTTATATAAGCTTTGCTAGTTACTTTTTAGTTATATCTCTCTTCTCTTATATATAATTCATATCTTTTTAGATAAAATACTCTTCAACAGATAAAATTTTTCAAGGATTTAATAATTATGATAGCTGGTATGTATGAACAAAATTTTATAGCCTATATGATTTTTGGACTGATTTTAAACTTTACACTTTCTATGATATTTGGCCTCTATCTGAGTAACAATATCGGCATGAAAGAGATGATAGAGTCCAAAGGCAACAAAACACAGCCACTTTTTGTCAGTCTAAGTCTTTTCATCCCTTATGCCAAAATGTTTATTACCCTTTACAGGGTTGCAATACTGCAGATTTTCTTTTTAAACAAAGGCTATACTCACAAAGAGTTCTGGATATACATGACAAGTGAGCAGGAAAAAAGCTCTTAAAAGGCAAATGATGGATGATTTTAAATTAAAAGTACTGTTAAGTGTTTTAGGAGGAGTTGTATTTTCTTTTATATTTATACTCCTTGCTTTTGTCTTGCCACTAGACAAAGAAGAGACACAACTCATCACGAAGCCAAAAGGAAAACTAGAGCAGATTTCTCAATCACTCAGAAACAGATAAGAGTTACAGCGAGTTTTTAATTTTTATGAGCTTAATTGTGTCATAAGCACATTGTGGGCGTAATTTTATCGCACACACTTTTAAAGCTTCGAGACAGGCAAGAAGATACTCCAAATCATCTTTTTTCATCAGTTCATACAGCAGTATCTCTGCATCTTTAATACGTAAATTACGCGCAACACCAAGATTTTTATGCGCAAGTTCTCTAAAAGGCGTATAGTCCAAGACAAGCGCTTTATCCTGAGACTCCTGCAGCTTTTCCATATATTCATCAAATTGGAGAATGGCTTTTATAATCTGTGCTACATAATCATTAACAAGCTGTTCAATCATATCTGCATCAAGACCTAATTCTGCAACTGCTTCTGTAGTATCATATGTGTAATCTGGAATATGAAGATGCGCAAGTTTGCCAGAAAAGAGTTCATCGCATACAGCTAGAGCACTCTCTCTTAAAAATTCAACATCTTCTTTTGCAGGCTTTGGCGCTGCTTTTTTAAAAAGTTTTAATTTTTTTAACATAGATGAAAGATATCATATTTCTGTGCCAAAAGTAAATAAAAAGTAAATATAAATCAAAAAAATGAACGAGTGCTACAAATACACTCATTCAAAAAAATTATATCGCTTTTGAAATGATACGATTGAGTCGCATCGCGAAGTCTGCAGTATCATCAAGTTCTTTGCCGTCAAATAGTTTTGCTTGATCAAAAAGAACGTGTGCAGCATCTTCAATTAGGTTCTGATCACTTGAGCCTTGAAGTTTCTCTATAAGCTCATGTTTAGGGTTAATCTGTAAAATTGGCGCCGGTTCAGGAACATCGCCGCCTTGACCCATCTGTTGCATCATCTGTGCCATCATAAAAGAAGGGTCATCTTTATCAACTTTAAGCGCTACGGGAGAGTCTGTAAGTTCTGTTGTTACTTCAACACTTTTTACTGCTTCACCAAGAGAAGATTTGAACTCTTTTGCAAGACCTTCATACTCTTTTGTGAGTTCCTCTTTAGCTTTTTTCTCCTCTTCACTCTCTTCAAACTTCGCATCAGCCGCAGGAATGAGTTTATACTCTTTATACTCAGTCACCATAGGGAAGATGATAGTATCTACCTCTTCATTGAGCAGTAGTACATCTATGCCACGTGCTTTGAACTTCTCTAAAATAGGAGAGTGTTTCAACATATCGACAGATGATTTTGCAGTGAGATAATAAATCTCTTTCTTCTGACCCAGGTCACCCTCTCTGACTTCGTCAATCACCTTGTCTTCATCTAGATTTTTAACAAACTCTTTAATCGTTGTCATCTCATCTGAGTTCAATGTATGGAATTTGAGAAGTTCTAAAATCTTCTCACGATTTGCAAAATCACTGTAAAGCCCTTCTTTAAGCACATTTCCAAACTCTTTATAGAAAGTGTCATACTTCTCTACATCTTTCTCCATCATTTTTCCAAGCTCTGAAAGCACTTTTTTCACCGAAGAGTTTCTGATTTTACTCATAACCGGATTTGACTGAAGAATCTCACGTGAGACATTGAGTGGCAAATCTTTTGAGTCAATAACACCACGTAAGAAACGCAGGTATGTTGGCATCAGCTCTTTATCATCATCTGTGATAAATACACGGTTGATGTAGAGTTTCACTCCCGGCTGATAGTCAACTCTAAAAATATCCATCGGCGCTTTGCTTGGGATGTAAAAAAGTGTTGTGTACTCTATGGCACCCTCAGCTCTATGATGCATCCATTTTAACGGCTCCTCATTTGAGTGTGCAAGTGACTCATAAAAAGAGATGTAATCTTCATCTTTAAGTTCACTTTTTGAGATTGTCCAGAGTGCATTTGCAGAGTTAATCTGTACATTTTCTATCTCTGTTTTTGCCGGCTCTGTCTCTTTGCCCTCATCATCTGTCACAGCAGGAATATGCTTCTCTTTGTCCATAAATATAGGGAAAGGAATGTGGTTAGAGTATTTTTTGACGATAGATTCTACTCTGTGCTCCTCTAAAAATTCGCTCTCATCATCCTTGAGGTGTAAAATGATTTCAGTTCCATGACCCTCTTTTTGAGCATCTTCTATCTCAAATTCACCGCTTCCGTCACTAATCCATTTGTAGGCTTTCTCTTCGCCCGCTTTTTTTGTAATGACTTCAATTTTTTCAGCTACCATAAATGCAGAGTAAAAACCAACACCAAATTGACCGATAAGATGAGAATCTACTTTTTTATCACCTGTCAAATTCTCCAAAAATGCTTTTGTTCCAGACTTTGCAATCGTTCCGAGGTTACTCATTAAATCCTCTTCATTCATACCTATACCCGTGTCCGAAATCGTTAAAAGTTTTGCATCTTTATCTCTTTTAATTTCAATTCTTGGATCAAATTTCACACCCTTGTATTTTTCATCTGTAAGTACAAGCATATTGAGCTTGTCCATAGCATCCGATGCATTTGAAATAAGCTCACGTAGGAATATCTCCTTGTTTGAGTAGAGTGAATGTATCATAAGTTGTAAAATCTGATTTGCTTCTGTTTGAAATTGATGTTTTGCCATATTTTCTTCCTTTTGTTTAAAAATTTAATAGTATTTTAGCAAAAAAAGTTAATAGTTGCAAGTTTTATAAAGAAAGTTTAGTCATATACACTAAACTTAGCTTAGTTAAAGAGCCACATAGAGAGATAAAAAGAAAGATAGGCTATAATGAGCAGTATGAATGATGACTTTATCAATTTAATAGAACCGACACCCATTGTAAAAACAAAAAAATGTAGGATTTTAGCCACTGTTGTTAGAATTTTACTGCAGTTTGGCACTGTTGTCATTGGTCTTATCGCTTGGTATATGTATGACTATTTTATTGCCATTGCTGCCCTGCTCTTAAGTTTTATCATTATGGGCATCATCAGATCAAAACTCAGAAACAGTGCTATCCCGCTCACGCAGCAAGAGTACCACTACAACGATGATGCTATAGCAAAATGGTATGTGGCAAGAACATTTTGTGAAGAGAGTTAGGTTTATTTATGCTCTCTTACTTAACATGGCATAGAGAATAGGCTACCTTTGTAGTAAGTACAATATGTATATCTGCCTGCTGCTTGGTATGTATTTTCATAAGACCGGCATCAAAGATATAAGGCATATCTATGCGCTCTGTTTTACTGCCATGCTGAAGTGCTACAATAAAAATACCAGTTTTTGGTTTTCCCTTGATTCGGACATTTGGTTTGTAGTCGAGCAGTTTGAGCACAAGTTTTTTTCCTTTTTTGGGAATTACACCATGCAGTTCTCCTCCGACAAAAAGCTCTCTAAAATTACCGCCGCTTTTTGCCGGCATTATGTAGTGAACATCTTTGAGAACTCTATTATCGTATTGGACCGTAAAATTCCCACTCTGCGTTAGCGTACAACCGCCACTTTTCCCCATCACCTCAGCAAAAAGTGTCATAGAAAATAGTAAAAATAAAAATAAAATCTTTCTCATTCTATACTCCTCATAAGTGCTATTATAACGAGATTATTTCTAAGAGACTCAAAATTTTTATCAACACTTCATTTTTATACAAACCTAAAGCACCAAACTGCTATCCTTATAAAAACTAAAAAAAGTAAATATTTATGGCACTCATAGACCTGCAAAAAATTTCAAAACACTACTCGGCGCAAAAGATTCTCATAGATGTGGATTTTCATGTCGATGAGGGTGAACGTATCGTCATCATTGGGAAAAATGGCAGCGGAAAATCAACGCTGATGAAAATAGTCAATGGTACACTTGATCCTGATGAGGGGCGCAGAATCATACAGAATGACCTTGAAGTCAAGATGCTCGACCAACGCCCTGAATTTGAAGAGGGGCACTCTGTGCGTGAGGCTGTTGAAGCGGGTCTGACAGAGATAAATACAGCAAAAGAGCGCTACAGTGAGCTCTCTCATCTGCTCTCAGAAGATTTTGGCAACAAAGTTCTACTCGATGAGCATGAAAAGCTCTCACGCTACATCGAACACCACAATGCCTGGAACCTTGATGACAAAATAGAGCGTATCATCCAGCACTTTCAACTCAAACCCTATGAGCATAAACCTGTTACACTGCTTAGCGGTGGGGAGCAGCGTCGAGTTGCTCTTGCCTCTTTACTGCTACAAAAACCAGATGTGCTGCTACTCGATGAGCCTACCAACCACCTTGATGTCTACATGGTCGAATTTCTCGAAGAGTTGCTTCTAAAAGAGAAGTTTACCCTTGTTTTTATCTCGCATGACAGATACTTCATAGACCGGATTGCAACAAAATCCGTTGAAGTGGAAGATTGTAAGCTACGTGAGTATCGTGGCGGCTACAATGACTACCTCACGCAAAAAGAGGAGTACCTCAGAACATTGCAGAAACAGCATGAAAATCTTTTGGGTGTGCTCAAGCGTGAGAATGAGTGGTTTGCCAGAGGTGTGCGTGCAAGATTGAAGCGAAATGAGGGAAGAAAAGAGCGGCTGATGAACCTGCGTGAGGCAGCAAAAACAAACCCCGCAAAGATTAGAAAAATGTCTGTTGAGCTGCAGCGTGAAGCAAAACACTTCAACCGTGACAAGAGTGTCAACAAACAAAAAATGCTCTTTGAAATAGACAAACTTGGGCTCACACTTGGAGACAAAGAGCTACTGCACGATTTCACAACAAGAATTTTACAAAAAGATGTCATTGCCATTGTCGGACCCAACGGCAGTGGAAAATCGACTCTGCTCAAAGCTCTGCTTGGACGTATAGAGCCTAGCGAAGGAAAAATAAAACAGGGTGAATTTAAAGTAGGTTACTTTGATCAGCACCGTGAAATGCTTGATGATGACAAAAATCTCATCGAGACCTTCTGTCCAAACGGCGGTGACCGGGTAAATGTTCGCGGCAGCGACCTGCATGTCTATGGTTATTTGAAAAATTTCCTCTTTCCACGGGAGTTTTTAGACAAAAAAGTAGGCATACTCAGTGGTGGGGAAAAGAACCGTGTGGCACTTGCCCTGCTCTTTACACAAGATGTCGACATTCTCATCCTCGATGAGCCGACAAATGACTTGGATATTCCAACAATTAACATCTTAGAAGAGCAGTTGACAAACTTCAGCGGTGCGGTTATCATCGTCTCTCACGACAGATACTTTGTCGATAAAATTGCAAAAAAACTCTTTATCTTTAAACCGGACAAAACCATAGAAGAATCCCATCAGCTCTACTCGGAATATCTTGAGTTAGAGAAAGAGCTTCACGAACTTGATGCTATGGAAAAAGAGGCAATACAAGAGAGACCAAAAGAGCCAAAAAGAGAGAAAGAGAAAATTCTCAAACTCACTTACAAAGAAAAAATTGCACTTGAAGCACTTCCACAAGAGATAGAAAAACTCGAAGAGCAAATAGAGAAGATGAATATTTGTCTCGCGGACCCCTCATGCTATGAAGAAAAAGGCATTACTGCTTTAGCAGCCGAGCTTGCAGAGCTTGAAGAAGCATATGAAGTAAAAGTAGAAGAGCTGCTCACCATAGAAGAGAAAGTTGAGACTATCAACGAACAAGGCTAATAATGTCTCATCTGACTCTATTATTTATGCGCATCTTTTAAAGAGTCTGCGATTAAAAAGGCAAGCTCTAAAGATTGGTCCGCATTTAAACGTGGATCACAGTGTGTGTGGTAACGAGAGCTGAGATCCTCTTCTGTTACAGTGAAACTGCCGCCGATACACTCAGTAACATTTTTCCCTGTCATCTCTAAGTGAACACCGCCCCCAAATGTACCTTCTGATTTATGCACTTGGAAGAACTGTTTCATCTCAGTCAAAATAGCATCGACAGGACGTGTTTTGTAGTTGTTCGATGATTTGATGGTATTACCATGCATCGGATCACATGACCAGACAACATTCAGCCCTTCACGTTCAATAGCACGAATAAGCTGCGGCATATGATCACCTACTTTGTTTGCACCCATTCTTACGATAATGTTCAGACGTCCTGCTTCATTCTCAGGATTCACTGCTGCTGCAAGACGTACCAAATCTTCAGGATCCATAGAAGGCCCTGCTTTGATGCCAATAGGATTTTTAATGCCACGCATATACTCAACATGTGCACCGTCAAGCTGACGTGTTCTGTCACCTATCCAAACCATATGTGCCGCCACATTGTACCAGTCTCCTGTAATAGAGTCTTCTCTTGTAAATGCCTCTTCATAAGGAAGTAAAAGTGCTTCATGAGATGTATAAAAATCAGTCTCACGCAAGGTTCTATATGTTTTTGATGTTATCCCACATGCTGCCATAAACTGCAAAGATTTTTCAATATCTTCTGCCAATGCTTCATACTTTTCACCCACTTCACTTTTATGCGCAAAGTCAAGATTCCATTTATTTACCTGGTGTAAATCAGCCAAACCGCCCGATGCAAATGCACGGAGCAGATTTTGTGTCGCTGTTGCCTGATTATATGCTTTTATCATACGCTCTGGATCTGGAACACGTGCTTTTTCATTAAACTCAATACCGTTGATAATATCACCACGATACGAATCTAGTGTAGTCCCATCAAAAGTTTCAGTATTACTTGAGCGGGGCTTTGCAAACTGACCGCCAAGACGCCCGACTTTTACGACAGGAAGTCCGCCGGCATAGGTCATAACAACAGCCATTTGCATCATAGCTTTAAAAGTATCACGAATATTGTCTGCGTGAAACTCAGAAAAGCTCTCAGCACAATCACCACCTTGGAGTAAAAAAGCTTTCCCTTGTGCAACATTTGCAAGCTGTTCTTTGAGTGAACGCGCCTCTCCGGCAAATACAAGCGGCGGATAGTTTTTTAGTTCATCTAAAACAGTCTCTAGCTTTGCCTTATCTGGGTAAGTCGGCTGTTGTAATATTGGTTTTTCTCTCCAGCTCGATGGATTCCAAGTACTCATTATATAAACCTTATCTATAAATAATTTTTGCAATTTTATCCAAATATAGATAAAATAGCTATGATAAAAGCTATATTTATGATTAAATTAGTATAATCACGTATCTAAAATAAACTGTTTTATTGGGAGAATGCATGACAAAAAATGACCTGAAATCTTTAGTTGCTCAAATGTGCAAAGAGTTGCTTGTGAATATTGATGCCCAAGAAACAGTAAATAAAGAACAGGTAATTGACTATCTTGAAGATGCCATTTGTAATTTAAAAAAGATAGATATCGAGACAGACTCCATAGAGCATGCAAAGCTTGCTTTTACAAATGCCTACAAAGAGATTGCAAAACAGAGCATCTCCTCTTATAAAGAGACGAATGGTAAGTTTGAAGAGCTTGGTAAACTACACAAATCTACACTTGATGAAGCAAAAGACCACCTTATTGATATTCCTGCAATCACAAATAGATTTGATGAGATTCAAGCACATATGACAGAAGAGGTGCAAAAAGCTAATGATATTATCACGCAGCTCAACCAGCAGATTAAAAATTTAGAAGAGGACTCTAACCTTGACGGATTGACAAAAGTTTTTAACCGAAAAGCTTTAGACAGATACCTCGATAGCATCACACAAAAAGAGCATCTAAAACATGAACTGCATCTGCTCATATTAGACATTGACGATTTTAAGAGCATTAATGACATCTATGGCCATGTTGCAGGAGATAAAATCCTCATCTTTATTGCAAACCTACTTAGAAATATGCTGCGTGACGGTGATAAAGTATTTCGATATGGCGGCGAAGAGTTTGTCATCATTCTCAACAGAATTACGGCTAAAAAATGTGAAGAGATATCACAGCGTATTTTACATACCATCAGCACAAATACACTCCTTTACAAAGGAGATTCTATCAATGTTACTATCAGCATCGGGGCAACAAAGTATATGGACGGTGATGATCCTGAAAGTTTGATTGACAGAGCTGACAGAGCACTCTACACTTCTAAAGCACAAGGAAAAAACCGTATGAACGTGGAATTAAACAATGGACATTAATTATTTCGATCTCATAGCAGCTATCATTATTTTACTGCTTGGACTCAAGGGGATTTTAAACGGATTTTTCAAAGAACTTTTTGGTCTTGTCGGTATAATCGGTGGTATTTTCGTAGCCTCACGCGTCGGAGACAGTGTCGGTCAATATCTCAGTAATCTGATTTTTCACTTTTCAAACCATGCAGCCATTAGTTTTACCGGTTTCTTGCTTACCCTTGTAGTTTTTTGGCTTGTCATGATTGCCATAGGCTATACCTTTAAAAAATTAAGTGTGCTCAGCGGTCTTGGAATTTTTGACAGAATTCTAGGCTTTGTATTTGGTGCAAGTAAGTTCTTTCTCATCGCAGCGGTCATCGCATTTGCTGTAAATAACGTCAAAGCCCTCAAACCTACACTTGACTCTGCCTTTTCAAGCAGTGTGCTTTTCCCACTCCTTGTAAAAACAGGCGGATTTATTATGAAGATAGACCCTACAGACATGGGCAAAGACCTGAATACTTCTGTAGAGAATGTAACAAAAAAAGTCTCCGATACAATAGAGAAGAAGAGTAAAGAGATTGCCAATTCAAAAGTCGATAAAACAATTCAAAAGATTAAAACTGAGCTAAAAAAAGAGAACTGAAATGCCAAATGTAACAACAAACTTTAAAGACAGAACGATTGAGTATGCACAGCTTTTAGAAGATTTTAAAACACTCCTAAAAAAGAACAGTCTGAAGTTCACTATTCAAAGAGAAGTTATTCTTGAAACACTATACAATTCTGATGAGCACCTTACACCTGAGGCGCTGCATCATCTCATTCAAGAGCGCTATCCTGAACTTAAAACCGGCATAGCAACGATCTACAGAACACTGTCACTTTTGGAAGATTCCAATGTAGTGACCTCCCTCTCTTTTGGTGCACAAGGGAAAAAATACGAACTCGGTGCAAAAGAGCATCATGATCACCTTATATGCACGGAGTGCGGTGAGATTACAGAGTTTGTAGATGAAGCCATAGAAAAACGTCAGCATGCCATAACAGATGAGCTTAGTTTTAAGATGCTTGACCATTCCATGCAGATCTACGGCATCTGTAAAAAATGCCAAGATAAACACAAATAAAAAAAGAACAAATAAATATAAATTAATAAAGGAAAATTGATTGTTTAGTAATAAATTTATTCAGCAAAGAATTGAAAAAGCAAATGTTTTAAGAGAAGCAGATATAAACCCTTACTCTAATA
Source organism: Sulfurimonas sp. (assembly GCA_027019325.1). Classification (GTDB taxonomy): domain Bacteria; phylum Campylobacterota; class Campylobacteria; order Campylobacterales; family Sulfurimonadaceae; genus Sulfurimonas. The sequence continues at coordinate 4,209 of JALUWT010000044.1, read as the reverse complement.
ACTCACAAAGAAATACAACAGTAGAAAAATTTTTAAATGTAAACTCTGATATTGAACAGACAGAGAACAAACGCGATGAAAATCGTATTTACACGGTAAGCGGACGTATTAAACTCCTTCGTATTATGGGAAAAGCATCTTTTGTAAAGATTGAAGATGAGAGTGGTATGCTACAGATTTATGTAGCACGTGACAACCTTCCAGAAGGTTTTTACAATACAATATTCAAAAAAAATATTGAAGTCGGTGATATCATCGAAGTAAGTGGTTTTCCATTTGTTACAGGACAGGGGGAGTTATCTCTGCATGCAGACTCACTTACACTGCTTACAAAAGCGATCTCTCCACTACCGGAAAAATTTCACGGGATTACAGATAAAGAGGTACGTTACAGAAAACGCTATCTTGACTTGATTATGAACTCTGAAGTTCGTAAAACATTTCAAACACGCTCCCGCGTCATCTCTCTCACTCGCCGTTTCTTTGAAGACAAAGGCTTTTTAGAGGTAGAAACTCCTATGATGCACCCTATTGCAGGTGGGGCAAATGCCAAACCTTTTGTAACACACCACAATGCTTTGGGAATTGACAGATACCTCAGAATTGCACCGGAACTTTATCTCAAGCGTCTCATTGTCGGTGGCTTTGAAGCAGTATTTGAGATTAACAGAAACTTTAGAAATGAAGGTATGGATGCAACACACAATCCGGAATTTACTTCCATCGAATTTTACTGGGCATACAAAACATACAAAGATCTCATTGAAATCACCAAAGAGTATTTTCAGTATCTTTTTGAGCATTTAGATCTTCCTACTCTACTTCCATACGGAGAGATGGAGATTAACTTTGACAATTTTCAAGAGATTCCACTTATAGAATCTCTTACAACAGTAGGGGAAGTACCTGCAGAGATTGTAAATGACAAAGAGAAAATCATCGCTTATCTTAAAGAGAAAAAGCTTGAAGTAAAAGAGGGAATGAATCTTGGACAGCTCCAAGGGGAACTTTTTGATGAATTTGTTGAAGAAAAACTTATCGACCCTACTTTCATTACTGAGTATCCTGTAGAGATCTCGCCACTTGCAAGAAGAAGTGATGCAAATCCTGAAATCACAGAGAGATTTGAGCTTTTCATCGCCGGACGTGAAATTGCCAATGCTTTCTCAGAGTTGAATGACCCACTCGATCAATTAGCACGCTTTGAGGGACAGATGGCTGCAAAAGACTGTGGTGATGATGAAGCACATGCTATGGACACTGACTTCGTTGAAGCCCTCAGCTACGGTATGGCCCCAACAGCAGGACAGGGAATCGGAATCGACCGTCTTGTCATGCTTTTGACAAATGAGCAGAGCATCCGTGATGTCATCTTATTTCCTGCCATGAAACCACTCATGCAGAATATCTGTGAAGATAAAGAAGAAAAAGAGGAAGAGTAAAAAAGCTCTCCTCTTCTATAAAAGACAGCTATCTTCTAATAAAGAATATCATCTGACCCTTTTAAGATAAAACTTTTATCTTCTATTTTTCTGCTTCTTGTAGGTTGGTTTGCTTGAAAATCAAATGTAGGCAGTTTCTTTTCCAGATAAGAAGTATTAAATTTTCCGGCTTTAAAATCACTGTCCGTTACAATTGCTTTATGCAGAGGAATATTGGTAATAATACCGTCAATATAAAATTCATCCAAAGCCCGCATAGCTTTTTTAACGGCACCATCCCAATCAAGCGCATAGACAATAAGTTTTCCAACCATAGAGTCATAATTAGCCGGTATTTTATAACCCGCATATATGCTTGTATCAAGTCGTACTCCTGGACCACCCGGAGCCATATAATTGCTAATCATTCCAACAGCAGGCATAAAATTATTTTCTGGGTTCTCAGCATTGATTCTAAACTCTATCGCATAACCTCGCAGGAGAATCTCATCTTGCGTATATTTCAGTTTATCACCGCCGGCTATCTCAATCATTCTTTGAATGATATCAATACCCGAGACAATCTCGGTTACAGGATGTTCTACCTGAACGCGTGTATTCATCTCTATAAAATAGATCTCGTCATTATCATCAACTAAAAACTCAACGGTTCCAACACTTTCATACCCTATTTTCTTTACAGCATTTACCGCTGTTGCATAGAGTTTTTCTCTTGTTGTCTCATTGAGTCTGGGGCTTGGTGCTATTTCAATGACCTTTTGGTGTCTTCTTTGAATGGAGCAGTCTCTCTCACCCAAATGCACAACATGTCCATATTTATCTGCAATAATCTGCACTTCAATATGACGGGGATTTTGAACAAATTTTTCAATAAAGACCTCGCCTTTACCAAAATACTTGATCGCTTCATTCGTTGCAGATTCAAAAAGTTCTTGGAAATCTTTTTCATCATGCACTATTCGCATACCACGACCGCCGCCGCCAAAAGCAGCTTTAATGATAACAGGAAGCCCTATCTCTTTAGCAATTCTTTCACCCTCTTTCGCACTCGTCACAGGTTCAACTGTCCCCTCAAGAACAGGAACACCCACTTCTTTCATTGCGATTTTTGCAGCCATTTTATCACCAAAGAGTGCAATATGTTCTGCACTTGGCCCGATAAAGATAATACCGCTCTCTTCACATGCTTCTGTGAACTCAGCGCTTTCAGACAAAAATCCATATCCGGGATGGATGGCATCACAGAGTGTTCTTTTAGCGATATCAATGATTTTACACTCATCAAGATATGCTGCAACAGGGTCACCACTTAATCTATAAGCTTCATCTGCTTTTTGCACCCAGACACCTTCAGTATCTACTTCTGAATAGAGTGCAACACTCTTAACTCCCAACTCTTTACATGCACGTATAATTCTAAGGGCGATTTCACCTCTGTTAGCGATTAAAACTTTTTTAATTGTATCCATAATATTTTCCTTTATATTTAGGAATTATATTATGGAAAAGAAAACATTTGAAAAAAAAGCTGTTACTTCGTCTCTACAAAACGTGACTGATATGATTGAGGGTGTTTACACACAGGACAGATTTCAAGTGCTTTTTTTCCATAATGGATATGTCCGCACACTTCACAGATCCACACTTCCTCTTCATTATCACTCAAGAACTCTTTATGAGAAGTAAGTCTTTCTAAAAGCATTCTATACATTTTTTCATGCTCTACTTCAACTTTTCCTATATTTTTAAAGAGTGTTGCCGCTTCTCTGTGCTCCTCTTCTTTTGCAATGGCTGCAAAGTCCGGGTACATAGTTGTGTTTTCATAGTTTTCGCCATTAACTGCATCTTGAAGATTCTCTTCTGTACTGCCAAAATTATTTTCTCGATTAAACTTCATTCTATTATGAAGAGAGAGTTCAAGTTTTGCATGCTCTTTTTCATTATTTGCCGCTCTTTGGAAATGAGCCGCTATATCACGATATCCCTCTTTTTGTGCAACTTTTGCATAATATTCATATCTGTTACGTGCCTGAGATTCACCGGCAACTGCTTTCATTAAATTCACTAAAGTGAGATTTTCAGTAATCATCTCCATAGCCTGACCACAACAATGAAGTTCTCCGCCGCCTACATTTTGAACTTCAACTATATTTCCACATTTGTTACATCTGTATGATTCATACTGTCTCATCTTTAGTCCTTTTTAATTTTGATAAAATCATTATCTCATAATTCAACTTAAAGGAAAATATTTATCTTTTATGATTTTAATTCTCATTTATACTAACTATTATTCAGAACTATATTATTATATTTTGAGTATAATCAGCATATTTTTATTTATACAAGGAATTTTACCTCATGAGTTTTTTAAAAGAGTTTGATGAAGTCGTATATAATCTATGCGAAAAAGAGCTAGAGAGACAAACTGACCATTTAGAGATGATTGCATCTGAGAACTTTACACTTCCCGCAGTAATGGAAGCTATGGGTTCAGTATTTACAAACAAGTATGCTGAAGGATACCCTGCAAAACGTTACTATGGCGGATGTGAGTATGCTGACAGTGTTGAGCAGCTCGCAATTGACAGAGCTTGCGAACTTTTTGGCTGTAAATATGCAAATGTTCAACCCCACTCAGGAAGTCAGGCAAACGGTGCAGTATATGCAGCACTTTTAAAAGCCGGTGATAAACTTTTAGGAATGGACTTAAGCCATGGCGGTCACTTGACGCATGGTTCAAAGCCTTCATTTTCTGGAAAGAACT
>JALUWT010000043.1 GCA_027019325.1 Sulfurimonas sp. | reverse complement strand
TAAACTCTTCAAACTCTTTATCTGTCAGTTTCTGTTTTAAATATGATTTTTTAATAACATCTTTTGGCGATAGCATTATTGGCACTTTTTGTCCTCTAAAATAAGTTGATATTGTATTTTATCTAAATGTACGTTTCCGTTCTGCACGGGAATGTACAACAATTTATTCAATGAACATTCTACACAAAACAACTCTAAAAAGCAATATTAATAAACAAAGGATTTGTGTGTTAAATATTCTATAGCCAATTAATACACACAAAATGTTCCTTAAATGGAGAAGTTAGATAAGGAAAATGGCATAAAAATTTTCTACTATTTTTCTACCATTTTTTTGGAAGAAGAGTACAAAAGCCGAAAGAAATTTTGTTTAAAAATTTACTATTTATTGGTTACAGTTGCATTATAAATGCACTAATTTCAGTTTCGTTTTACTTAATATTAACCTCATAATGGGTAAAATCTTTTCTAATTTTACATATGGAATCTTAATGAAAATATTTTTATCACTCTTGTTTATCTTTTTTGCAGGCACTCTCTATGCCCAAGTTGTAAAATCAATCAATTTTGACGGAATGATGCACCTCTCTAAGCCGGTTGCTCTTCGTATGCTCTCTTTTGAAAAAGGTGATGATATCGATGTTGAACAGGTCGATAAAGCGATTAAAAAATATTTTGATCAGGGCTACTTTAATGATATTTGGGCTGAATTTACAGATGGCAATTTAACATTTTATTTTAAAGAAAAAGCAATTATCTCTCAGGTTGAGCTCAAAGGTTGGAAAGAGAATGATGATGATGTGAAACAGTCTGTAATTCAGATTAAAAAAGGCACACTTTATGATGAGAAAAAGATTGAAGCGGCTAAAAAAAGAATCATCGAAGCGATATCAAAAGAGGGAAAAATTGACTCTGTTGTAGAAGTAAAAACAACATACCTGAAAAACGGCAGTGTCAAAGTAACTTTTATTGTCAATGAGGGTGAAGAGATTACGATAGAGAAGATTGATTATAGTGGCGTGTACGGACTTGATCCGGATGATTTTAACGCTGTTATAGCAAATAAACAACATCAATTTATGGGATGGTTCTGGGGTAGAAACAGCGGAAAAATGTCTCTGCGTGATTTAGAATATGACAACTTGAGAATTCGTGATCTTTATATGCAGCATGGTTATCTTGATGCTAAAGTTGATGCACCTTTTGTCCGTGTCAATTTTGATAGCTACAAGGCAGATATGAGTTATCAGATTGCTGAAGGTGAGCAGTACACTATTCGAAAAGTGACTATTTATCAGGTAAAGCATGTAATTGATGATGCAAAAATCAAGGAGCTTATCTCCTTAAAAAAAGGCGATATCTTCAACGTGAAAAAATTCCGTGAAGACTCTGAGAAGATTAAAACACTCATAGCCGATAAAAGTTATGCCTTTGTGCAGGTTGTTCCTGACTTAAAAAAAGACAAAAAGAAAAAAACGGTCGAAGTGGTTTTTAGAATTATGCCTGGAGACAAAGTAAAAATTAGAAATGTTCTCATCTCTGGAAATACAAGAACACTTGACAGAATCATTCGACGTGAGCTCTATTTAGGGCCTGGAGATATGTACTCTCTAACAGATTTAAAAGACTCACGCAACTCTCTTGGTCGTCTTGGATTTTTTGATAGTAATACGATAGAAGAGAAGCGTATTGATAACCATACGATGGATTTGGTTGTAAAAGTCAAAGAGGCACCAACGGGTAATATTCAACTTGGTGGTGGATATGGTTCGTATGGTGGACTGCTTTTGAGCATCGGTGTAAATGACAGAAATATTTGGGGTTCAGGTATCAACGTTGGAGTAAAAGCTGAGAAGTCTCAGACATCACAAAACTACTCTTTTAACATATCAAATCCGAGACTCAATGACAGTGACTTTAGCGGTAACTTCTCCGTTTACCATTCTGTCTATGACTATATTGATTATACAACTTTAACTGATGGTGCGTCTATTGGTACAGGGCATAGATTTTCACGTCATATTAGCGGTTATTTAGGGTATGGATATTCTAAAAATGATTATAAATTTGGAAGTGATTTTAATGCTTCTAGATACGGTGGTTCAACATATTATTTTGAAGCATATGATAAAAGTTCAATGACAGTCAGTGTAAACTGGGACTCTACAGATGATTACTATCTCCCGCGTGAAGGTTTTACATTTTCACAGAGTTTTGAAAAATCAGGTCTTGGAGGAAATGCAGATTTCTTAAAATCGCGTACTACCTTTAACAAATATATAGGACTTGATGATTACCTTGGATTTGATGCAATTTTTCGTTATAAAGCACGTTATTATGCAATTATAGATAATGGGTATGTGCCATTAGCAGAAAAGTTCTATATGGGTGGTATAGGTAGTGTAAGAGGATACCAATCATATTCTATTTCGCCTATGATTGCAGATCCAACAGGGACAGACACTTATAAAGGAATACATGTTCGAAGAATTGGTGGAACGCAGACATTCTCAAACAGTGTCGAAATGAGCTTTCCTTTGATTCCAAAAGCAAAAATGCGTCTTGTTACCTACTTAGATTGGGGAATTATTTCAGATAATATATCTACCGGAATTTTAGAAGGCACAAATAATCAAGCGCGTGCGGGCTATGGTGCAGGGCTTGAGTGGTTCTCTCCGGTTGGACCGATTCAGTTGATGTTCTCTAAAGCCATCAACCCTCAGCCTGGAGATAAAACATCAAACTTTGAGTTTACTATGGGACAAAGATTTTAATCGTCAAAGAGGACGTTGAAATGTTTGTCTCTGCACTCTAGCTTTGCAACGGCACTTTGTGCAATAGATAACTTCGTTTTTGAGCTTACTCGAAGCTCTCCTTTTTCAAATGACATCGTAAAATCAATATTTCTAGGTCGATGGCTGAGTAGGGCTATGGAGAGTGAGAGCATATAGCTCAAAGAGTGTACAATATGTACATTCTCTGGTAGCAGTTTTGCATAGAGCTGCATATGAGCATCTGAGGGCAAACGGTTTCTTGCATACTTTGTCAGTGTTGAAATGAGCATAATGTCATGGTGTTTAAAACCATATTCCAAAGCACTTTGAATGATGTAATAGGTATGCTTGTTTTGTGAGTAAAAATGTACACTGCTTCCAGCAGGATAGAGTTTTGCCGCAATGCTAAGTGCCTGCTTATACTCTTTATCTATGCTAAAGTACTCAGCGCTTAAATCAAAGATTTTTTTTGCCAAAGAAGCAAGATTGTTTGAGAATGCTTTGTCTTGTACATAAGAGTCTAAAATGTAACGTACAGAAGTGTTATAATTCTGTGGAAACTTATGTTTTGCACTGCGGAGCAGGTCTGCGAGATAGACACCTTCTCTTACCCCAACACCACTGGTTATGATGTGGCTAATGTCAATCTTTTTCAGTACACGTTGGAGTATCAAGGTGCCGGGTTTGATAACATCAAAACGGTTGCTTTTAATAAAGAGTGCCGTAAGTTCCTTCTCATCTTTTGCTTTGAGAATATTTTTAAGATACTCTTTCAAAATTGTTGCACTGTATTGGAAAGCATGTATCTTATTAAGCGGATAGAGAGACTCTTTTAGTATGGCACTGGAAATTGCTCGAAACGTTCCTCCGATACCGATGAGACTTGCGAGTCCAATTGTATCTGGAAGTTTTTCCAGCTCTTTATCAATATATGCAGTAGCACCGTCAATGTCATTTTTATCAAAAAAGAGCTCTTTAAGACGTACTGTACCGAGCTTGAGCGACATAGTATTTGTTACATTGGCTTCATTTATAAAAGCAAACTCAGTCGAACCACCACCAATGTCAATGCTAAGGGCATTTTTTTGTTTTGGAAGAAGATTTGCGCAGGCAATAGCACCAAAATATGCCTCTTTCTCTCCAGAGATGATTTTTATGTTGAGCTTGAGTCTGTTTTTTACTCTGAGTAGAAACTCTTGTCTGTTTGGAGCATCACGAAGTGCTGAAGTCGCTACACAGAGAATTTTTCTAACATGAAAAGAGTGTGAAATTTCTAAAAAATCATGCAATGCATCAAAAGTTCTCTGCATTGGAACTTCTTGGAGTTCTCCATTGTGCATATAAGCATCTTGTGATATTCTGACTTTTGATTTTTCTTCGTGGAGAAGGTGAAACGCATAGCGGGAAGTTTTTTCATAAACAACCATTCTAATAGAATTAGAACCGATGTCGATGATGGCAACTCGTTTAGCCAATTATAACTCTTCGTTCTCTTGGATCTGTTTGTATTTAAACTGCAGTTCCGCAATTGTTTCAACATTGTCTTTATCCGGAACTATACAGTCAACAGGACAGACAGAAATACATGCCGGTTCATCATATACGCCTACACATTCAATACAACGATCAGGGTCAATATAGTAAATTGGGTCACCCTCTTCGATTGCTATTGTTGGACACTCTTCACGACAAGCATCACATGCTATGCACTCTTCATTAATTATTAACGCCATATTCAAAAACCTTATATTTTCTACTTATTTATTCGTGAGAGATTTATAGCAAAAATAAGCTTTATTATTTTTGAAACGCATTTAATTTCTTGGAATTATACAAGATAGTTTAGAATTGAGTTGTAATGAAGCAACTGTTCCATCAATTCCATCCTCTCTATTCTTAATATTTATTTTTGCACCAAGTGCATCTGCAGCACTTTTTGCTAAAAATAGACCTAATCCGACACCACTTTTATTTCCTTGACGTTTAAATGGAGCAAAAAGATCAACACTCTCATCAATACCACACCCTTCATCGACAACTTCGATTAAGAGGCCAAACTCATCTTCTTGACTTTGAAGGAGTACATTTTTCTCTTTAGGAGTGAATTTGAGTGCATTTTGTAAAAAGTTCTGTATGATTTGATTAAGAAGACTGACTTGTAATGTTGCCATATAGCCGTCAGGTTTAAAATCTATCAGAAGATTTTTCCCTTCGTTCTCTGCTAAAAGTTTGAAATCATCTGCTTTTTGTTTGAGTATCTTGATAACATCAATTTCTATGGGTTTATCAAGCTGTGCACCCTCTTGGCGTCCTATATTTAAGATATTTGAGACGATGATGTTCATCTCATCAATTGTCTTGTTCGTTGTGTTAAGTGCATCTATATACTCCTCAGGTGAGCGTTTTTTGATGAGTGTCACCTGATTTTTTAGTTTGATAACGGCCAGGGGAGTTTTAAGCTCATGGGCAGTACCTATAAAGAGTTCCTTTTGATACTTTACAAAGTTTTGTATTCGGGCAATAAGGTGGTTGATGGTCTCTCCCAAAGGTTCAAACTCTTGAGGTAGGGCATTTAGATCTATAGCTTTCATAAGGTGTTCATTCATATTGGATAGTTTCATATTAAGTGTTTTGATGGGAATGACCAGCATTTTTGAAAGCATAATAGCATAGAGAATGACAAGTAAAAAACCGGCAATATTGATGATAAATATATAGTGAAGAATCTTACTTAAAAGGCGTTTTGTCGGTGTAATATTTTTAGTGATTTTAAGATAACTAGAGTCCTCAAGCTTAAAAGGATAAATAAGTGTCAGGTATGTTTTATGATTTTTTGTTATTTCATATACATCCATATCGCCCATTGGAGATTTGAGGTAGATGACTTCTACATTTAAGGAAAAAAAATTCTCTGGAATAGCGTCATCATGTTGAAAGACTGACTTATAATTTGCTATGTTCTTGGCATAATGAATGAGCTCTTCTTTTTTTTCATCATAAACAGATTTTTCTATATAAAAATATAAAATGGAAGAGAATATAAAAATTAAAATTGCAGAGGAAAAAACGAGTTGGATTAGAAAGCTTTTTCTAATACTCTTTTTGGAGAACATATAATCCCTTTATAAAAATATAAGGGGATTATATCATTGTTTGGATTAAACTTCTTTAGGGAAGCAAAAACGGTATCCGCGACGGCGAACAGTCTCTATCGTAGTGATGTTTAATGGTTTATCCATTTTTTGTCGAATCTGGTTAATCGCAACTTCAATTACATTTGGAGTTACAAGTTCCGGCTCTTCCCAGATAGCATCAAGAAGTTGCTCTTTAGAGACGATTTGATCACGGTGACGTGCTAAGTGAGTAAGAACTTCAAAAGGTTTCCCTTTGAGTTCAATATCTGTCTCTTTGTAAGTGATTTTCTCTTCTTCAGGGTTGATTGTAAGGTCTTCAATTTCGATGATGTTACTACCGCCAAAACGTAAACGTGCTTCGATGCGAGCTATAAGAACATCAAAATCAAAAGGTTTTCTGATGTAGTCATCAGCACCTGCACGGAGTGCTTCGATTTCACTCTCATTATCATCTCTCGCAGAAAGTACTACTACAACAGTTTTTGGTGTATTTGATTTGATATCACCGATGATATCAACTGAGTTTCCGTCTGGAAGCATCCAATCCATAAGAACTAAATCGTAGTTACGGATGTCAAGATAGTATTCACCATCTTTTAGTGTTTCAACAACATCGCTTTGGTAACCAAACTCTTTTAGTCCCTCTGCAAGCATTTTATTTAATGTTACTTCATCTTCTATGATAAGAATACGCATTCATTATTTCCTATTTCTTAATATTTTGGCGGAATTGTATCATAATTTTAGGTTACTTTAAAGTTTTTTTCAATTTTTTTTAAAAAAAAGTGAAGTTTGGATTAAGAATCAAATGTGTAAAACTCTTCTACAGAGACCGTGCAGTCGGGAAGAATGGAAGGTTTTGTGATTTTTAAATTAAGAGTGTTTATTTTTGAAAAATTTTCTTTTAGCAATAGAGACAAATTACTCAAAGCATCTTCTATTAAAAGATATTTTTTATTTTTCATAGTAGATTTTAGCAGTTTGGCAACATCTGCATAATTTATAAATTCATCTTCATAGTTATACTCAATAGCAAGGTTAATGATAACATCCTGCTCTTTTGTTCGTTCAAAGTCTAAAATTCCAATAATGCATTGAAACTTGAGATCTTCGATGGAGATTTTCATCTAAATTACTCTTTTCTCTTCGCCTTTGATAACACGAATGATGTTGGGTATATGTTTGTAAAAGAGTATAAAGACGATGAAAATAACAGGAGCATGTGCCATCTGCGGATGGATAAAAAAGCTTGAAATTAAAAGTGCCAAAACACCGGTTAAAGAAGAAACTGAAGAGATACGGACAGTTTTTGCCATCACAGCCCATACAACAAGAGCAATAGTAGTCTCAATCGGCAGCATGAACATCATCACACCCATTCCAGTTGCGATACCTTTGCCACCCTCGAAGCTTAAATAAGGGGAAAAACAATGACCAAGCACAGCAAGGACAGCGATAGCCCAAAGCACTGCGTTGTCAAGTCCCATAATATAAGCAACACTTAAAACAGCAACACCTTTGAGTACATCAAGCACTAAAGTGGCGATACCTAGTTTTTTAGCAAGAGAAGGATTTTGCTCTTTGACAACACGAAGAACATTTGTCGCACCAATACTGCCGCTTCCACTTGCTTTGACATCAACACCTGCAAATTTTTTAGCAAGTAACAGACCAAAAGGGATACCGCCTATAAGATAAGCTGCAATGTAAAACTGTATGTTAATGTTAAATAAAAAATCCATAGAAAACCTTAATTATAATTTGTTCTGACATTCTACAGTGTATATGCTAAATAATTTTTGATATAATTGCAGAATAAGTGTCAAACCCTAATAAATGACATAATTCAATGAAAAAAGAGATAATAAGATACAAGACGAAAGTCCGCAGGAGCTACTAGTAGCTTCAAGGATTTTAAACGCAGTAGATTGTTATCTCTTTTTTCACCCGAAGGGCAACATTTAAAAGATTCATCTTCTGCGTTAAACTTAGGCTAACGATGCCAGCATCGCCAACCAAAGTTTGCCTTGAGTCTAAAACTTTTAAATGTTGTTGAATATGTTATTTATTAGGGTTTGACACTTAATAAAATATAGGATATTTTTTTGCAATACACGAATGAAGAATTGAAACAAAAAATTGATGAACTCAAAGAGAAACTGAGTGTTACAGTCGTTGCGCATTTCTATCAAAGAGATGAAGTGTTTGAAATAGGTGACATTACAGGGGATTCCCTTGAACTTGCGATGAAAACAAAGGATGATGATTCAGAGTTTGTTCTTTTTTGCGGTGTTGCTTTTATGGGACAGAGTGTAAAAGTGCTCTCTCCCGAGAAACGTGTGGTCATGCCAAAGATAGCTTGCTGTGCGATGGCAAGAATGATAGACTCACTCTACTATGATGACTCCGTAAAATTTTTAAATAACAATGGCATTGCAAGTGAAAATATACTCCCTATTACTTACATAAACTCAAATGCAGATGTAAAAGCAAAAGTTGGCGAGATGGGCGGAATGGTCTGTACAAGTTCCAATGCCAAGAAGATCATTACTAAAGCTTTGGGCGAAGGTAAGAAGATTCTTTTTGTACCTGACAGATGTTTAGGACAAAACATTGCCAACCAGATGGGTCTGAAATCTATGGTCATTGGACAAGGCGGTGACCCT
>JALUWT010000042.1 GCA_027019325.1 Sulfurimonas sp. | reverse complement strand
ATCCGGGTATTAAGATTGTGACACACCCGGAGTGTGATCCTGCCATCTGTGATGCAAGTGATTTCGTCGGTTCAACATCACAGCTTATTAAGTACATTACAGAATTGCCACAAGATCAAAAAGTGGCAGTAGGAACAGAGTTTAATCTTGTAAACCGTCTGCGTCAGAAAAACACGTATGTGCTTAGCTCAACAAAGCCAGAGTGCCCTACGATGAACGAGACAACCCTCGAAGATGTCTACCTGACACTTAAAGCCATAGATGATGGTGCACCCATTAATGAGATAGAGGTGGATGAAAAGACGCAAAAATGGGCAAAAGTAGCTTTAGAGAGAATGTTAGACTTATGATAGAGCAGTTTGTAAAAGAGGCTTTAGCCGAAGATGTTGGCAGAGGCGATTTGTATGCTTTGGTTGAGCCTGCTGTTGCTTCAAGTGCAAAAATTATTGCCAAAAGTCAGGGTGTCGTTGCGGGACAAAAATATGTCAATGCTCTGTGCAAAATAGAAAATATTCAAGTAACATGGCTGAAAAATGACAAAGATGTCTTTCATGTTGGGGATGTCATAGCAGAGTTCGCCGCAGACTCGCATACGCTACTTCGCTGTGAACGCACCATTTTAGATATGCTGCTTCACGCAAGTTCAATCGCAACACTCACGAGAAAATATGCAGATATCATCAAGCCTTACGGCGTAAAACTTTTAGATACACGAAAAACAAGACCGCTTTTACGTGTTTTTGAGAAGTATGCAACACGTTGCGGCGGTGCAGTCAATCACAGAATGGGACTAGATGATTCGCTGATGATAAAAGATACACACCTCAAAACAATTACAAATCTTCCTGCTTACATTGCAAAAGCACGGGAAGTGATTCCTTTTACGGCAAAAATTGAAGTAGAAGCAGAAACTTTATGGCTAGCACAAGAGGCAATGAAAGCAGCCTGTGACATTATAATGTGTGACAATATGACGCCGGCACAAATAGAAGAGGTCGTGGCTTTTAGAGATGAGAACTATGGGCATATTTTACTAGAAGCGAGTGGTAATATTTCACTTGATACTATTGAAATATATGCAAAAACAGGGGTTGATGCTATAAGTTCTGGTTCACTGATTCATCAGGCTAATTGGATTGATTTGTCTATGAAGATGGACTAAAGGTCAGGCTCTCTTAAATGGCTGATGATCAGGAAAAGACAGAAGAACCCACCCCCAAGAAGATAGAAGATGCCCGAAAAGAGGGGAATGTTCCCAAATCGCAGGATGCTTCGGGAACTATCACTCTTTTTGTAGCAATACTCGCATTTTTAATGCTTTTCCCATTTATGGCAAAACATATGATTTTGCTCTTTCACTATTACTTTTCACTTATCGGTTCGCCTTTAGATAAGGCATCTTTGCTTGATATTGCACTTGTAACTATTAAAGAATTTTTACTGATGGTTCTACCGCTTGCGACGGCTGTTGCTATTGCCGGTATTATTGCAGCTTTTTCACAGTTTGGATTTTTGTTTACGAGTAAGGCAATAATGCCGGATTTTAAAAAGATTGATCCTATAAAAGGAACAAAAAATCTCTTCTCTATGAAAAAGATGATAGAGGGCATTAAGATTACATTTAAGTCATTTACAACTTTGGGTGTCGGTTTTATTTTCTTCGCTTATTTTATTACCGAGCTGCCGACTGTAGCACTTTTTGGCTTGCATGATCAACTTGAGTGGCTCAAGGATAAGATGATCATTATTGCATTTGTAATGTTATTTATTATTTTTGTGTTTGCGATGATAGATGTAATTATTGTGCGAAAACAGTATTTTGACGGTCTAAAAATGTCCAAACAAGAGATAAAAGATGAGATGAAAAATATGGAAGGAGATCCTCTCATCAAGTCTAAAATCCGCCAGATTCAGATGGAGGCCTCACGCAAGCGTATGATGGCAGAAGTTCCAAACGCTGATGTTGTCATTACTAATCCGACACACTATGCTGTTGCTGTGAAGTACGATGCCGAGAAGTCTCACGCACCGATAGTTATAGCAAAAGGGATGGATCACATTGCACAGAAGATTAAAGAGATAGCCCGTGAAAATCATGTCCACATTGTGCAAAATCCACCACTTGCACGTTCCCTCTATAATGAAGTAGATGTTGATAAACCCATTCCAGAAGCACTTTTTGCAGCAGTTGCTGAGGTTCTGGCTTACGTTTACAAGATGAATAAGAAATAGTATATAATTTTATCACATTTTCAAAAAGTTGAGAAATTTGATACCAAAAAAGCAGATAAACGAATCAAAACATATTCTTATAAAGAGTGACAAAGAGAGCCTTGCACAGGCGAGTGCTCTCTACTCTTATTTTTTAACGCAGCATAAAAAGGTTTCTTTGTATGCTGATGCAATTGATAGAAGATTTTCTTTTTTACCATGGATTGATAAGGTGCGTACCAATGTGCCGGCTTCTGCAGATTTGGAGATAAATTCCAACATTGAAATTATTGTTTTATATACTTTTTTACAAGAGAGTGATGTCAAGATAAATGCAAAGATGGCAACAGCACTCTATGCAGGCTTTTTAAAGCGTTATAAGAACTTTATATCTGATGATGTCGATGGCACAGTTTTTGCTGCACTTAGTCAATTGATAACACTTGGTGCTGAGCATAAACAATGTGTGAAACATCTATGCAAAGAGGTGCCGTTGAGTATGATTCGACTGAAGGCGCTCCTCTTTAAAACGCTTTTGCTCAAAGAGAATGCAAAAATTGCTTGCGTGAGCATAAGCAATGCTGATCTGCTTGCGAGTGGAGCCTCTATGGAAGATGCTTTGGATGCAGCGGCAGAACTTTTAAATGTCGTGCATGTGCAAGAAGTTCATCTTGTAAAAAGTGATGAAAACAATAAAATAATAAAAATTATTAAGGACGTTTGATTTGAGAAGAAGAAAAAATAACTCTTCATTTGGTGTTTTATTTGTATTGGTTTTAATTGTGGCTGCAGGGCTTTATGTTTATTTTTCAGCAACATTTGAGAGAGTAGCTCCACACATTGTATTGGAAAATTCCAATGGTTACTGGAATTTGAAAAAGCCTTTGAAAATTAAGATAAGTGATGAGAGCGGCATTCACTCCTACAAAATTGTTATGCATACAAAAGACGGTGATAAAACGCTACAGTATGAACAACTGTTAAATCCAGAAAAAGAGCTTGTTTTAAAAGTAGCACCGCCAAGAGGTGCATACACGATGAAAGACAAAGAGATACAGCTCGTCGTTCAAGCACAGGATATTAGTAAATGGAACTTTCTTAAAGGAAATCTTGCACAGCAGACATTCAAACTTAAAATTGATAAAAAAAGACCAAACGTGAACATTGTTGCCAACTCTTATAAAATTTCAAGAGGTGGTTCTGCTTTGGTGATTTTTAAAGCTGATGATGATAATCTTGACACTATCTACATCCTTTCAAATCATAACAAACATTTTAAAGTGGAGCCGTTTTACAAAAAAGGCTACTACATCGCACTCTTGTCCTGGCCTGTTAAAGACAGCGGTTTTAAAGCCTCTGTTGTCGCAACGGACTTTGCAGGAAATGTTACTAAATCCTATGTTCCTCTGTATTTGAAAAATAAAGATTACAGACTCTCGAAAATCAAAATCTCCGATAAATTCTTAGATGGAAAAATTGCAGAACTTGCTGATCAGTTTGAAGAGACACAGGGTGTTGAGAACAAATTGGAGCAGTTTAAAATTATTAATGAAGATGTACGTGCAAAAAATGAAAAGTTGATTCATAAAATCACTTCAAAAGTACCAACAGAGATGATTAAAAATTTTAAGATGAAGAGAATGTATCCTCTGAAAAATGGAGAGGTTGTTGCTCATTTTGGTGATCATAGAAAGTATTATTATAAGGGCAAGCTCATCTCTGAAGCCTATCACTTAGGTATAGATATGGCATCACATGCAATGGCACCAATCAAAACACAAAATGGTGGTGTAGTTGCTTTTGCTGACTTTAACGGTTTATATGGAAATATGCTTGCATTGTCTCATGGATTAGGTCTGTATACTATCTATGGGCACTGTTCGAGTTTTGATGTAACACCGGGTGAAGATGTGGCTCCAAATACAAAAATAGCAAACACAGGCAAGACAGGATATGCAATGGGAGACCACCTGCATTTTGGTGTACTCGTTCAAGGTATTGAAGTTCGTCCACAAGAGTGGATGGACAAACAGTGGATAAAACTCAATATTAGTGATATAATTAAGAGCGCTAAAAAGATTATTGACGAACAATAGGAAAAATTATGTATCAAACTACCATAAAAAAGAGTGCTGAACTCGTAGGAATAGGACTTCACAAAGGTTCTCCTGTAAAACTGAAACTTGAACCGCTTGAAGCAAACAGCGGAATTCTCTTTTATAGAAGCGATGTCGATGTTGCCATTCCTCTGCTTCCTCAAAATGTAGTTGATACAAAAATGGCGACGGTCATTGGAAAAAATGGGCATATAATTTCGACAATTGAGCATCTGCTCTCAGCAGTCTATGCCTATGGCATTGATAATCTTAAAATTATTGTAGATGCCGATGAAGTTCCTGTTATGGATGGCAGTAGTGCAAGCTATTGTATGCTCTTAGATGAAGCAGGTATAGCAGAACTCGATGCCCCTAAAAAAATTATGCGTATTAAAAAAGAGATTATAATTCAGGAGGGGGAGAAGTATGTAAAACTCTCTCCATCTCCTGATTTGAATTATGATTTTACTATTAAATTTCCACATCCTGTGATTCAAGAACAGGCATATGTACTACAGTTTACTAAAGAGAGTTACAAAAAAGAGATAGCACGTGCCCGAACTTTTGGTTTTTTACATGAGGTACAGTATTTACGCTCTAAAGGGCTCGCTCTTGGCGGTTCCCTTGAAAATGCTATTGTGTTGGATGAGAAGAAGATTCTTAATCCTGAAGGTCTGCGCTATCCTGATGAATTTGTACGTCATAAAATTCTTGATGCCATTGGTGACATGAGTCTCATTGGAATGAATTTTATAGGGAACTATGAAGCTATGGCCGGCAGTCATGACCTTAATCACAAACTGACACTTGCTTTGCTTGAAGATGCTCAAAATTATGAAGTCGTAGAGGCTGTGGGTGAAAAAATGAGAGAGTTAGAAAAAGCGTATGCTTAAAAAAGTAGATGTTTTACTCATTACACTCACGTCTCCTATTCTCGTAGGGGTTTATGAAGAGAAAAAGCTTATTGAAACGATAGAGTCAGAGGAGCGAAGCTCAGACGTTCTGCCTCTTATTTTTAAAGATCTACTCAAAAAGTATGAAATTCAAAATCTTTTTTATGCCAATGGACCGGGGAGTTTTATGGCGATTAAAGTCGCGTATGTCTTTTTAAAATCTCTTTCGGTACTCAAAAAAATTCCACTCTTTGCACGCGATGCTTTTTATTTTAATGAAAATCAACCAATAAAAGCGATAGGAAAGCTATGTTTTGTTAAAATCTCTTCAGAAATAGAAACTCAAAAGTTTGAAACAGTTCCAACATCGGTTTTTAAATTGCCTGATGAACTGGATTATAATGAGTTTAGTACAAACGCAACGCCCCTCTATAAAATAGGTGCTGTTGGATAGGAAAATATTAGTGACAATAAGTGTACCGGCAACTTCTGCAAACTTAGGACCAGGTTTTGACACTTTAGGTCTTGCAGTTGACCTTCGTAATCGTGTGGAGTTTCATCCGTCAAAATTTTTTAGTGTCAGCATTAAAGGAGAAGGGGAGAACAACCCAAGATTAAAAGGGAATAACCTTTTTATCTCTATCTTTAATGAGCACTACTCCCGACTTACAAAGAAAAAACAAAATTTTAAATTTACTTTTTATAACCAGATTCCTATGTCGCGCGGACTTGGAAGTTCTTCTGCTGTTATTGTCTCTGCTGTTGCCTCAGCACATGAAGCTGCAGGTATCCGCGTGAGCAAACGTCGAATCCTGAATCACGCACTCGTTTATGAGCCGCATCCGGACAATATTACGCCGGCTGTTATGGGCGGATTTAATGTTGCAACGATAGAGAAAAATAAAGTTTTTTCTCAAAAGAAACACCTGCCGGATTATTTAAAAGCGGTTGTGGTCATTCCAAATAAACAGATGAATACTGCAAAATCACGTACAATTCTGCCAAAATCCTACTCAAAAGAGAACGCGATTTATAACCTTTCACACTCTGCCCTGACCGTTGCAGCCTTTTTCAATGAAGATTGGGAGATGTTAAAACTTGCAGCGCAAGACAGATTTCATCAAAAAGCAAGAATGAAAACACTACCGGAACTTTTTTCTGTGCAAAAAGTCGCTTATGAGAGCGGTGCACTGATGAGTACACTCTCAGGAAGCGGTTCTACATTTTTCTCACTTGTTTATGATGATGATTCCGCTATGATTGCCAATCGTTTAAAGCAAAAATTTCCAGATTTTGGAGTGAAAGTTTTAGATTTTGACAATAATGGCCTCATAATAGAACGATAAACTTATAAAGCTCTATTAAATAAAGCGAGATTTAGATATAATGGCGAAAAAATTTCATCAACCAACGAGAATGTGTCTCTCTTGTAGAGAAAGAGAACAACAATGTAATCTTATACGGTTTAGATGTGTTGATGGAGAACTTGCTCCATTTGACGGAGTTGGACGAAGTTTTTATTTATGTCAAAATTGTCTGAAAGAGGATAAGAAAATTATCCGTGCGCTTATGCGTCAATGCAGAGGTGGAGATAAAGACAAACATATGAACAAACTAAAGGAGATCATCACTGATGACAGAAAAAGTTAGAGTACACGAGATTGCTAAAGAGCTTGGAATTGCTTCCAAAGATGTATTGGAAAAAGCAAAAAAAATGGGTCTTGAAGTAAAATCTGCACAGAGTGTAGTGACTATGGAACAAGCTGAGAATATTGCCAACTACATTATTAACGGTGAGCCGGCTGCAGAAGAAAAACCTAAAGCAGTAAAAAACGAAACTCCAAAAGCTGCAAGTGATACTCCAAAAGAAGAGACTCCGTCAAAAGAAGAGCCTAAAGAGGCAAAAGAAGAAGAAGAATCTCCGCAAAAAACAGATGAAACAGCAGTAAAAGAAACTGCTGTAGCAGAAGTTAAAGACGAAAAAGATGAGAAAGAAGAAAAAACTACTCAAAAAGTCGAAGCTCCTAAAAAAGAGCAGAAGAGTACTCTGAAAGTTGTTCAGCCTGCTATGAGACCAGCAATTAAAAAATCAGGTCTTAAAATAGTTAAAAAGAGAAAGCCAAAAGAAGAAGAGGTTTATTCTGCACCACAAAAAAATGCCGGAGCAGTCTCTTCTTATGGAAAAATGAGTCAAGAAGCCCTTGAAGAATTGTCGAAGAAGAAAAAATCTGGTAGAAGAGAAGCAGCAGCACTCAGAAAAGATCAGGGTGTAAGACTTGATATTTTTGGTGGTTCACTGTCTGAAGTCTCTATGGATATGGATGATCAGGTTACATTACTTGATATAAATGCGACAGAACGTGCAAAAGTAGCACCAGAAGAGCCACGTAAACCAAGACCTCCTAAACCGATTGGTAGAAATGCAAATAAAAAACAGGCACCACGTGGAAGAAAAGTTTCTCGTGATAAACGTAAAAAATATACAAAAGAGAAACAAGTTGATGAAGTTGTAACACACGTAGAAATTCCTGAAGACATTCGTGTATATGAATTTGCAGAGAAGCTTAACCGTCCTATGTCTGACATTATTAAAGTTCTTTTTGATCTTGGTATGATGATGACAAAAAATGACTTTTTAGGTTCTGATGAGATTGAGATTTTATCTGAAGAGTTTGATGTTGAAGTAACTATTGTTGATCCAAAAGATGAGTTCAACTATGTCGAAGAGGCAACAAGTGAAGAAGATCCAAATGCAGTTGAACGTCCTCCTGTCATTACAATCATGGGACATGTTGACCATGGTAAGACATCACTTTTAGATGCGATTAGAAATGCAAAAGTAACGGAAGGCGAAGCAGGTGGAATCACACAGCATATTGGTGCATATACAATTAGTCAAAATGATAAAGAGATTACTTTTATAGATACTCCGGGTCACGCAGCATTCTCTAACATGCGTCAACGTGGTACAGATATTACAGATATTGTTATTATCGTTGTTGCTGCTGATGATGGTGTTAAACCACAAACTCTTGAAGTTATCAAACTTGCAAAAGAGTCAGGAAAACCTATTATTGTTGCACTTAATAAAATGGATAAAGAGACAGCCAATCCAGATCTTGTCAAAGGTCAAATGGCGGAGCAGGGTGTTAACCCGGTTGACTGGGGTGGAGATATAGAGTTCATTCCTGTTTCTGCAAAAACAAATATGGGAATAGATGATCTTCTTGAAAATATTCTTTTAACTGCTGAAGTTATGGAACTTAAAGCAAATCCAAATGCAAAAGCAAAAGCAGCTGTTGTTGAGTCTTCCCTTGAAAAAGGACGTGGAGCAGTTGCGACTGTTATCGTGCAAAACGGAACACTTAAAATTGGTGACCATGTGGTATGTGGAGCAGCATACGGACGTGTAAAAGCACTTATGAATGACATGGGTAAAAATATCAAAGTTGTCAGCCCATCACATACTTCTGTTGTAGTTGGTCTTAATGAAGTACCACCTGCAGGTGAAATATTAATGGCAATGGAGAGTGACAGAGAAGCAAAAGAGTACGCACTTAAACGAAAAGAGTATGAGCGTAATAAAGAACTTTCCA